>JBDTNV010000021.1:0-29011 GCA_039933555.1 Ignavibacteria bacterium | reverse complement strand
TTAATGTGCTGCTTGTTTCAGTGGCATATGCGGTTTATGCTGAGCGCAGAGTTTCTGCATTTATGCAAAACAGATACGGTCCTAACAGGGTTGGTTACCAGGGATTACTGCAGTCTTTTGCAGATGTGATCAAACTTGTATTTAAAGAAGATATTGTGCCGGCAAAAGCCAATAAGGCAATACATACTCTAGCCCCGATGATATCTATCTTTGTTGCGCTGACAACAATTGCTGTTGTTCCCTTTGGCCACCAGATCGAATTATTCGGAAGAATTATCCCATTACAAATTACTGACGTAAATGTTGGAGTACTCTATATTCTGGCCTTAACATCACTGGGTGTTTACGGGATCACATTAAGCGGCTGGTCTTCAAACAGCAAGTACTCGCTTTTTGGCGGTATCCGCTCAAGCGCCCAAATGATAAGCTATGAGCTTTCTATGGGTCTCTCGGTTGTTGGTATAGTTCTTTTGTCCGGTTCATTAAGCCTGCAGGATATTGTTCTGCATCAATACGGCTGGAAATGGAATATCATTTTACAGCCGCTTGGATTCATAATATTCCTTGTTGCTTCTTTTGCTGAAACCAATCGTTCCCCGTTCGATCTGCCTGAAGCAGAGCCCGAGCTTGTAGGCGGTTATCATACGGAATATTCCAGCATGAAATTCGCATTATTTTTCCTTGCTGAGTATGCCAATATGATAGTTGCATCAACTGTTATTACAACGCTCTATCTGGGCGGCTGGCAGTTCCCGTATCTTCAGACATTCGGACTTCCGCCAATGGTATTGGCAATTTTACAGGTACTGGTCTTCTGCAGTAAGGTAGCATTCCTTGTGTTCTTCTTCATCTGGGTACGCTGGTCGCTGCCTCGATTCAGGTATGACCAGTTAATGAGCCTTGGCTGGAAGGTGATGCTGCCGCTTTCAATCTTGAATATAATTGTAACTGCAATACTCGTTTCTGTGTTAAAGTAATTGTGTTCTAATAGTGGGTTTTAATAATGGATATTAAATAACTAATTATTATTAAATAATGAAAAGAATTATCGTTTTTACAATGTTTGTTCTTATGATTTCATTTACAGGAAAGAATTTTGCTCAAGGGTATGATTTTGACCTGAACGATCTTGACGGTAATAGTGTAAAGCTATCTGAACTTCTTAAAAAAGGACCTGTTTTAGTTCAATTTTGGGCTACATGGTGTGTACCGTGCAAAGAAGAAATGAAAGCGTTAAATGAGCTGTGGGGAAAGTATAAGGATTCCGGTTTTGTTTTTGTCGCAGTAAGTATCGATGACCAGAAATCACTTTCCAAAGTAAAGCCATACATCGAATCAAAGAGCTACAAATTCCCGGTTCTCTTTGATACTGATAAGAATACATTCAGTAATTTTGGAGGTCAGGACCCGCCGTTCTCTGTATTCTTAGATAGAAACGGAAGTATATTCAAAACATACTCCGGATATATCCAGGGAGATGACGGTAAACTAGATAGTGAAATTAAAGAAGCATTAAAGATAGGGAAGAATTAGAAAATGCTGAAATTAAAGGGGGCAGTAACATTATCATTTGTAGTGTTAATCTTTTGTTCAGTTTCAATTTATTCACAACCCAAGTTGAATGTTAGAGTTTCCGCAAATAACATGCTTAGGTACGGCAACGGCAGAGAAAACAGTGTAACAGGTGACTTAACAAAGAAGTATTTTGAAGAACTTGCCGATGTCAGGCTTTTTGTAAATGATTTTTTTGCAGGTGTAAGATATGAATATGATGACCCGATAGAATTTGGTAAAAGCTTAAAAGGCATCACCAGAAGATTTATTGAATTCAAAAAGGATGATTTTACAGTTAGAGCAGGAAATTACTACGAAATATTCGGAAGCGGACTTACTTTAAATTCGTTTGAAAGCAGGCCAATAGGTTGGAATACTGAGTTTGACGGGGCTAAGGTAAATTATAAGTATTCATTCGGTAAGAAAAAGAACGTGAGGGTTGAAGGAACTCTTGTTGCAGGCGGAATGGATTTCACGGATATAAACGATACTGCCAGAACTGAAAAGTACAGCATAAGAGCAGGTAACTTCAGTATCTCGCCTCATAAATATATTACCCTTGGAGGCTCATATCTTTTTACTGATGGCAAGATTCCGACCGGTAATATAACCACTGATATTGCGGCGGAATTATTTGAAGGTAATGCGTCTCTCAATTATAAAGGATTAGCGCTCTTATTCTCATATGCAAACAAAGTAACAATATCACAGCCTAATGCAATATTTACTCAGTCAAAAGCTCCTAGAGGTGATGGCGCTTATGGTTCGCTTTCATACACAAGAGAAGGTTTCGGTATTACTGTAGATTACAAAAATTACAGGTTCAATGTAACTACACCTGATCAGCGCAGCGCTAACGACCCATTTAAAGCTTTGCCTTTTCAGAATGCTCCATCGTGCATTAAAGTATATTCATCAACGCTGCTTTCAAGATTCCCGCATAATGTTGATTTCAATGATGAAGTTGGCTGGCAGGTGGATGTATTTTATTCACCCACAAAAAAACTGACCCTAAACGCGAATGCATCACTCACAAGCAGGCACTATGATTATTTTGATGCGGATACAACAACTTTAACAAGGTATGAAAGAATTGACAGAAGCGCGTTTCTGCCGTCGACGAAAAATGAGTTTTCGCCTTACTGGGAATTATTCTTTGAAGCTGAATATTATGTTAATAAAGACCTGAAAACCAAGCTTGGCGTTTCCAGGAAGACCAATATTCTTTACAGTATAAACGATCCCGGCGCGAGTGATATTATCAGGACATTCACCATTCCTTTAGAAGTGCAGTATACTTTTGCCAAGGTGTACGGTGTAAAGCTAAATGCGGAGTTCCAGCAGGCATATAACAGCCTGCGTGCCGGTGAAACGAACTTCTGGAGCCAGTTAACAACCCTGAGCATTTCCCGCTCACCAAGTATTATAGTTTCAGGTACTGCAGAAGTTACTAATGATGAAGAAGATCCTTCAGGGAAGAAGTATTGGGTTAAGGGTGAATTAACATATAAATTTACATCTGCCAATACAATAATGCTTTCATACGGAAGCGAACGTGGCGGCTTGCAGTGTTCAAGCGGTATATGCCGATACGTCAACCCTTTTAACGGCTTTAGACTAACGCTAATAAATAACTTTAATTAATATAAGTTAGATGAAATATTTAAAAGTATTTTTACTTGTTATCGCAGCTGTTTTAATCAATGGATGTGAAAGCAATGATACATCAACCAATTCTGTTTATATTCCGAAGCCTGTTAATAAAAAAGTGCTGGTTGAGTTTTTCACAAATGCAGGGTGTAATCCATGTATAGCTGCTCACCATTACCTTGATGAAATAAACCAGAATTCGGGTGCGACAATAAACGATACCAGTGTGATAATATTAAGCTATCACACAAAATATCCGTATATATTTGATTCTCTTTACCGCGCAAATGTTCCTCAAAATCAGGGAAGGTGTGATTACTACGGAGTAAATACCACTCCACAGGGAAGGCTAGACGGCATTAATATGAGCCAGTACTCTTCAACAAACTGGAGCGCGCAGATTAATGCTGAATTTAAAGCTACGAATTATCTTGATATAACATTAAGTAATACTTATGATGTAGCGCTTGATACAGGCACTGTATCGGCAAATATATCATTGGTAAATGCATTACCATCATCCAATAATGTACTACATGTTATTATCACAGAAAATAATATTTCCTATGTCTCTGCTCCTAACGGAATAACCTCTCCGGATGATGTTATGCGTAATATGGTAACAGGTAAAGATGGTGAATCAGTAACAATTGGACAGGTAAACACAATTTCAAAAGGTTACAGCCTTAACGCCAACTGGAACCCGCAGGAATGTTACATAATCGTATTCATACAGAATCCTGATACCAAACAGGTTTTTGGAGTTGAAAGAATTAAAGTAATACCATAAAAATTTAGTTTCACAATTAAATATTAAGCAAATCTAAAGAGCATCTGTTAGTGAGATGCTCTTTTTCTCTCTCTACACCTTTCACAGTATAAAATCAGATTAAAATTCATTATCTATCTAGCTGATTAAGTGATTTTATTTTCAGAATATTACGCTACTTTTGTTTGGGGGGTTTGAACATGAAAACATGTAAAATATTATTACTTTTAATCTTCGGAATGACCATGGCAGGTTATTCACAGTCAAACCGCAAGATGTACGGCATTACAATAGACGGCATAAACAATATCAACAGCATTTTCCAGACTATCGCCGGTCACCGGTGCAGGATGACAACAAGGATAGTATTTGATGAATGGATACCGGCAAGTGATTACACCGCCGCTGTGAATAAACTGGATTCCGTAACAATTATTATGGGAGAACTTCTTGACAGTTATTATGTGAAGGATTATTCAGTGGCTCAATACAGGTCCAGAACGGATGAATATATGAATACATTGGGCACGAAAGTTGATATATGGGAAATTGGTAACGAAGCAAACGGGGAGTGGCTGGGGCCATCGGATTCGGTAATTGCAAAGATCAATTACGCATACCAGAAAACCAAAGCTCTCGGGTACCGTTCTGCGCTCACTTTGTATTACAATAAAAATTGCTGGGAGCGCCCACAGAATGAAATGTTCCGCTGGGTAAATGAAAAGATTGGCTCTGAAATGAAAAACGGGCTGGATTATGTTTTCGTTTCGTACTATGAAGATGACTGCAATAATTATCAGCCAAACTGGCAGCAGGTCTTTGATAGCCTTCATGTGATATTCCCGAACTCAAAACTTGGTATAGGGGAGTGCGGTACAACCATTGCAAGCAGGAAAGAAGAGTATATAAACAGGTATTACACTATGCATATCACTACACCAAAATATGTGGGCGGATACTTCTGGTGGTATTACAGGCAGGATTGTGTACCATGGACGTCAAAACCGTTGTGGGGAGTGCTCGATTATGCGATTCGCGCATCTATGCTGCATGATGAGCCATTAATTGAAGATGGCGACGGGTATTAAGATCAATTAGGAATTACAAATTACGAATTAGGAATTAGACTTTTCTAAATTTGGTATTTTTACATCGGAATAATGTTCCCCTGGTCTCACTTCTCCGCTCTAAAGAGCGGAGCTAATCAGGTTAATTCAATTAACATTATTAATATATTCCCTAAAAAAACTCTAAAGTACTATAAATCCACTTAAACATATCTAATATACCGGTAAAATTTAAAAATGTAATGATAAATTAACCCGTTTAGTATTATTTGAAATTCATAAAAATTTTTTATGAGTAGCTCCGCTCTTTAGAGCGGAGGAAAGTGTAAGGGGAAAAAAGCGGCTTTAGCCGCAATTAGTCTTTACTAAATCCATATTTCTCAATGAATTCATTATACTCATCCATAAATGTTATTTTCTTGTGATGTTCTTTCTGATTTTTAATATAATCACGAACCTTATTTATTATAGATTCACTTACAGAAACAGCAATATATTCATCCTGCCACTCAAACTTAATATTTAATAACTTATTTTTATTTATCCAAAACGAAGATTCACCTTTAATCAACCTTATAACATCGCTTAACTTTTGATCAGGATGATGATTAATTAATATATGAATATGATCCTCAACACAATTCAGAAAATCAATATGAAATTTTTTGAGAACTGAATTATCTTTGATATGTTTTAGCAGGGTTGGTTTTAAATTTTTATTTATTAAAGGGACCCTGTTTTTTGTCGACCACATCATGTGAATCCAAAGTTTAGTGTATGGCATAAACTAGATTAAACATTTTTAAATTGCGGCTAAAGCCGGGTTAGTTTATATTAAAGCTCTCCGCTCTAAAGAGCGGAGCTAATCAATGAAGTATAATTTAATATTCCCGCGAAAAACATCTTATTTTGAAACAAAGATATAAAATTCAAATAAAATATTATTTCTTTTTGAGTATCCGCGATCTTCTTGACTGGTTTTTCAGTTAGCTCGTGGAACAAATGAAGTTGAATCGCGGCTAAAGCCACAAGTATTTTCTATTCTTAATCCACGAGCTAAAGCTCGTGGCTAATCATATATAAAATTACATCAAAAATTTTCAACAGTAAATTTAATTTAATCTGTTTGGTTGTATTTGAAATTCATAAAATCGTTTATTGAGGTGTTCCGTTCTATATAGCTCCGCTCTGAGTAGTTTCGCTCTGAGTAGTTTCGCTCTGAGTAGTTTCGCTCTGAGTAGCTCCGCTCTGAGTAGCTCCGCTCTTTAGAGCGGAGAAGAAAATAAAGAGAAACTGAACGGTTTTAGCCGCAATTAGTATTTCTTAATTTGAAGTACTTAACTCTGAATAATGTACCCTTATCTCATTCAATTTTTCTATTACAGGTTCCATTTCCTTTATTGCCATTAACTGCATCCTGAATTGTGATATATTCGGCAAACCTTTTAAGTAACCTGAATAAAACTTCCTTATTTCCAAAACACCGTAATGTTCACCTTTTGAAGCGCAATTCAGCTTTAAATGCTCAATACATATATCTATCTTTTCATCAATTGAAGGTTCAGTAATTTTCCCGGTCGCCATGTATTCTTTTGACTGCTTAAATATCCATTGGTTCTGTATGGCTCCCTGACCAATCATAACAGCATCGGTTTCATATGTTTCAAATGCAAACTTAACATCTTCGGGTGTCTTTATATTACCATTCAGTATTATCGGGATATTCACCCCTGCGTCTTTTATACGTTTTACCCAGCTCCAGTCAGCTTCACCCTTATTTCCCTGGTTACGTAGCCTGCAATGAACCGTCAATGCTTTTACACCAATCTCTTCCATCATTTTTGCAACATCTACTATTACAATTGAATTCTCATCCCATCCTAAACGCGTTTTTAATGTTACAGGCAGTGTTGTATTAGCCATAACTGATTCCGCAATTCTCCGCATTTTGGGCAAGTCGCGAAGTAACCCGGCACCCGCTCCGCGCATTGCAACATCTTTCACCCAGCATCCGCAGTTAATATCAATGAAATCCGGCTTGGCTGTCTCAGTAATCCGGGCTGATTCAGCCATAGATTCCTCATTACCGCCATAGATCTGTATAGCCAGAGGGCGCTCTTCTTCGTAGAAGAACAGTTTCTCACGGGCTTTCCTTGCGTCACGTATCAATCCTTCGGAACTGATGAACTCAGTATACAGCACATCAGCGCCAAGTTTCTTGCATACCATGCGGAAAGGAGGCTCAGTAACATCCTCCATCGGTGCTAAAACTATCTTATTTCTGAAATCAGGTAACATTTAATGCAAAAATAGTGATAAATGAGAGAAGGTTAAAGGCGGAATGCGGCGTCAAGAACTTATGGCTAACACTATAAAACACTTTCAAATAAAAAAGAGATTATATATATTTGGCTGAATTTAAGTAAAATACTATATGCACTATATAACTCCGTTATTATTAGATAACAAATTAGTAAGGTACCTTCGTCACCTGGTGGATAACCATACTGTCAAATTATGGGTTTATTCTATTATGTTCGTCTTTATACTGGGATTTAGTATTATGCTGCTTAATATTAAGAACCAGCTATAACTTAATCTTCTTCCTACATCCCCACCGTATTACTGCTATGCCTGTACTTATCTTTAAGCAATCTCAGACTCATCACTGTTGCCCCTATCATCACTATACCACCTGTTAAAAATGGCGCTGCAAAGCTTACATAATGATAAACCAACCCGCCCCAGCTTGGACCTATGAATCTTGCAAAGGATGCCATTGATTGCGTTAAGCCTAATATCCCGCCCTGTTCATCTCTATCACTGAATTTCGAAATTAAGCCTAATCCGATAGAAAGCAAAAGTCCGTTTCCGAAGCTCATAAATAAAATACTTCCAAGCAGCAAAACTAAAATATGATTTGAAAAGGGGATTGTTCCAAGCCCGATGCCCATAATTATGCATCCTGCAATAAACACTTTTCTCTCGTCAAAAATCCTGAGTATCGGCCTTATTAGCAGCCCTTGAGTTATTGCACCAACAAGTCCGCTGAATGCAAACAGGTAGCTGACCTGCTCAATATCATAGCTAAACCCATTCTTGCTTTCTGCATATAGCTGGAATGTTGAGAATATATTTGATATAGAGAACACAACTATAAAGTAAAGCATTATCAGAAATCCAACATGCGGATGTTTCAGGGCAGAAATGAGTTTGTTAACACCATTTTTCAGGTTGAAACCCGCCATTGTTTTTGCGCCTCTTAGCTCCTTAGGAAGTGATTCCTTAACAAACAGCATTGTAAGTGTGAGCGCAACAAAAGATAAAGCCGCAGAAAAATAAGTAGGGAATCCGAAACCGAATCTCTTTGCCATTACTCCGCCTATAAAAGGCCCGAATACAAATCCAAGGCCGAATGCCGCGCCGATAAGTCCCATACCCTTTGAGCGGTCCTTAGGCGGTGTTACATCGCTGATGTATGCCATGGCAGCTCCTATATTAGCAGAGAAGAAGCCTGCAAGCGCGCGCGATAAAAATAACAGTGGAATTGATTTCCATATACCGCTTAATACCAGTCCGGTGATAATGTAAGATATTACATTCCCGCCTAAACCGAATATCAGAATAGGTTTCCTGCCGTATATATCAGATAGCCTGCCCCATAGAGGATTAAATACGAACTGCATTAGCGAGAATATTCCAACGATCAGACCAATTAAAGTCTCATTCATCATCAATTCATTCTGCGCGAAGGTCGGCAGTATGGGGATCAATATCCCGAAACCCAGAAGGTCAATAAATACTGTTAAAAAAATGATCCAAATGCGTCTATCCAAGAATTTTCCTTTGTTAATCCTGAACTAATGTGTTTTTCATTAGCGCCTGCCTGCCGTAACGGCAGTTCAGGCAGGAACGATCCAATAATGATTTAATACAATTTAATTTTTTAAAAGCAGTGGTGTGCTTAACAGTTACTTTTTTTGTTAAAATTGCGAAACTTGACTATCGAAGATAGTTCGCATTCGCTCCTCGTAAAAATCTCAAAACCTGCTTTTCTTCCGTTTATCTTCACCCCATAAAAGCTTGCCTGTTAGTACTTTAAAGTAATTACTGTTAAGGCTCTTTGCAATCTTTATTTTATAGGGAGCCTTCTTAATCTCAACAACTGCTGGACTCTTCAGTTTTACTATGCTGTTGCCATCACCTACAATGTTAACAGGCACCTGTGAATTTATCTTAACTTTAAATACACCATTATCGGGTAATATCACAGGCCTGGCCGTTAATGTATGAGGTGAAAGGGGAGAGAGTATGAAAACTTCCGTCTTTGGGAAAACAATAGGACCCCCTACAGAAAGTGAATAACCTGTTGAGCCGGTTGGTGTTGCAATTATCATTCCATCCGCGTGATACCTGTTTACAAGCTGGTTATTGAAGTAAACACCGATCTCAATTGTCTTTACAATTTCACTCTGATTAATCACCATTTCATTCATGCCATAAATAGTCTTCTTGGATCCATTGCCCACAGATGTTGCTTCCAGCACGGTCCTTTCATCTATTTTATAATCACCTTTAACTACTTTCTTAACAAATCCCAATACTTCCCGGGTAGAAGTTTCGGCCAAGAAACCCAGCTTACCCAGGTTTACACCAATGATAGGAATATTCCTTGAGCCTACAAGCTTTGCAGTTGCAAGGAAAGTACCATCACCTCCAATTGAAATAATAAAGTTAGATTTACTAACTACTCCTGCATCCGAAGCTATTTGAGAGCTCTTTAACCTATGTTTAAATTTTTGCTTAAGCAATTTGGATAGTGATGATTCAACCATGTATCCAATTCCCGCTTTATCCAACCCCTTTACAAGCCTGTAAACTACAGCAGCAAGCTCTAGCTTGGTTATATTTCCCCTTATGCCAAATATCATTCGCTTTTTTCGGATTCAGTTATGTTCTCTGCAGCAGTGTTTTTATCAGGTTCCGCAGATTTTTCAGCTACAGTTTCTTGTGAAACTTTGTTTGCGGATTCTTCTTTTTTCGCTTCATCCAGGTAATTCAGTTTAAGCTGCCCTGTGAGGTTTTCAAGAAACTTAGCTTCGTAATCTGAGAGATTACCGGCTGTCTTTTCTTTCAACATATCCAGCAGATCTATTGAAAACTGGGCTTGTGTCATATCTTTTTCGGTCTTATCGGTCATCGGATTTTTAATCTTTCCCATTGCCATCATTGCTGACATTTCAAAAGAGCCAGCAAGATACATAAATAACTGTGTATTTTTTTCTTTACTATCCATACTTTAAATGCTTTTAATTATTAACTTTAGGTTTATTTATCAAATATAATTTAGAATATTTTGTCATAACATGGATCGATGATAGGGTGCACAAAACCAGACCCATATAGCCGTCTAAAATTCCTAATTTCAAAAAATACATCTTAAAGAATGTAAATGCAGGTCTAAAAATAATATCGAAAAATCCTGCTATGTTGCCTTTTTTTGAAAGTTCTTCTGCTGAGAGTGATGTATAATTATTCAGTTTATCAATATAATGCTCAAAATTTCTATCAGTATAATGCAGAATATCATTTTTAAGCTTACCTGTATTTCCCGAATAAATTGCTTTTTCGTGAACAAGTGCTGAATCAAACCTTATATTTGCTGACTTCTTAAAAAGTCTTAATGTATAATCGGGGTACCAGCCGCTGTGAGTGATAAATTTATTTATAAAAAAGCTCTTCCTGTTTATCATAAACGCATCTGTTTCGTTTACCGGTGAATTAATTACGCTGATTATTTCATTTTTCAGCTCCGGCGATACCCTTTCATCCGCATCCAGCCAGATTATCCATTCACCCTGCGCACGCTCAATTCCGATATTGCGCTTTTCGCCGTATGGTTTGAAGCCTGAAATTGTGATATTGTTGGTAAACTCCCTGGCAATTTCACATGTATTATCGCTTGAGCCTGAATCCACAACTATTATCTCATCACACCAATTCAATGATTCAAGGCATTCCTTGATATTCTTAGCTTCATTATAAGTAATAACAACGGCGTTAATCCTGACCATTATCACCCCCTATCATAAATTTACAGGCTAAGAAAGCCAGTGCTAAATTGAACCAGAAAACAGCGGCGTATTCAGCGTCACCAAAATTCCATTCCGTTAACCCGCTTACCTGCAGGGCAATCATGGAAATTAGAGATATTAAAGCCAGTATGTTAAGGAATTCATATTTTTTTGTGCTGATCCAAAACTTGATCTGCCGGCAGAAAATGTATATCATTAAGGCGAGCCACGCAATAAATCCGGTTATACCAAAGTTAACCAGTATCTGGAATATGTTACTGTGCATGTGAGAGCCCTCACCATGTACTGTTGGGATCGTGTACATCCGGTAGACCATATTAATATCAACATCTCCAACTCCGAATAATAAGTTATCCTTAATTATTCTTGTGCCTGTTTCCCACATAATAAATCTTGAGTGATTGCTCGGCTGATTCAGGTCAATAATGCTATCCATTCTCTCTTTCAAAGGAAGGGGAGCAAAGATCAGAAATAGAACAACAAATATCACAAGGCCTATCAGAAAATATCTGTTCTTTAGTATACCCAATACTATCAGAGCTGCAAATAATCCAAGGAGCGTATTCCGGGCATTTGTAAGGTAGAAAGTAACAAGTAACGGAAGACTCAGCAGAAGGAGGTAGATCTTGTTCATAAGGTAGTTCTTTTTAACAAGGAAGAAGGGAATAATCATAAGGAGAATTGTCATTTTTATTTCGCCATTGGTAATCGGGTAGCCGTAATATTCAAGCCTGTAATGAGAAAGCGGCCTATCGGGATGCGGAGCATATTCAATTGCAAATCTTACAAGCTCTACCGATGAAATAAAAGCTGTAAAGCAAATAAAAATTACGAACAGCCTCTTAAGATCTTTTGTATCTTTTATGAATAATATTGATGCAAAGAAAATTATATATAATGATATTTTTCTGTAAATATGGTCGAATGAATCAGCCGGGTTGCCGCATACCGCTGAAGATATGATCTGTATTAAAATAAATCCACCAAAAAGATATAGTAGGTTCCTATCAACTGTTAACTTCTCTTCAGATACTATCAGCTTGAACACAGTCAGTATTATCAGCCCGCCAATCCCGATTGATGATGTTGCAATTGAAAATTGCGAAGTAAATACCGCCATACCTAGAAATACATAGATCAGGATATCGGTGTATTTATTTATATTTTGTTTTATCGTAGTGATTGCGGTAACCTAGATTTTCTTTTGCAATTTTAAAAGCTTTAATAGTGAGAGAAAGCTTACCATTGAGTAACAAAAGCTTATAAAAAATCCGCCTGAGCCATCTTTAAACCCTTTGCGTGAAACATAGACACGCAGGAAAGTTGAAAAGGCATGAGTGAAAACACCAAATTTTGAGATTTGCTTATTATTCTCAAATTTTTCGCGGGCTTCGAGTGTGCTGTATAGATTTATCTTATCTATCATATGTGTCATATCCCTGAAAGAATAATGTATCATTTCTCCCTTTAGTTCTCCAGCATTCCCTTTGACCTCAACGCCTTCATGTATAATTCTTGGAGTAATAACGGCATTCTGTTTGTTGAAGATTCTAATATGCTTATCCGGATAGACACCTGAATGCTTAAGCCACTGCCCGAAATAATAATTCCTTCGGTTTATTCTGAATCCGTTTGTTCCATCTGTTTGGGTAAGTAATTTCAGCTCTTCCTGTAATTCCGTTGTAAGCCTTTCATCCGCATCTAAAAATAATATCCAGTCATTTGAACACTTATCGAACGACATAATTCTTTTTTCTGAAAATACGTCCGAATCTGAAAGGAATATTTTAT
This sequence comes from Ignavibacteria bacterium, assembly GCA_039933555.1. Classification (GTDB taxonomy): domain Bacteria; phylum Bacteroidota; class Ignavibacteria; order Tepidaquicellales; family OLB5; genus OLB5. The sequence goes on along the minus strand of JBDTNV010000021.1, from coordinate 16,085 downwards.
CCGTATATGCAGAAGCAATCTCTTTTGTGTTATCCTTGCTGTTGGAATCAATTATAACAATCTCATCAGCCCACTTTAAGGTCTCAAGACACTCCTTAATGTTCAGTTCTTCGTTTTTCGTAATGACTACTGCAGAGATTTTCACTTATAATATTTTTATGATGTTTTAATGCTTGCTTTTCGAACCGGCCTTATTAAAAATGGCGTTAAGAAATTATTCATCCAAACTGCAATTCGTAAAGCTTTTTATAAATACTCTTTTCATCTTTTAACAGTTCCTCGTGAGTTCCTACACTTGCAATTTTACCATCATCAATAACAACAATCCTGTCGGCATCTTTAATTGTGGAAAGCCTGTGCGCTATTACAATAGATGTCCTGTTAAGCATAAGCCGTTCAATTGCTTCCTGTATCAGGTGCTCTGACTCTGTATCAAGCGATGATGTCGCTTCATCAAGTATCATTATTGGAGCGTTCTTAAGTAATGCTCTGGCAATCGCAATACGCTGCTTCTGACCGCCTGAGAGCCTTAAACCACGCTCACCAATTATAGTATCATACCCTTTTTCGGTCTGCATTATGAAATCATGAGCATTTGCATTCTTAGCGGCATCAATAATTTTTTCAATAGGCACATTTTCCTCGCCGGAGGCTATGTTGCTTTTAATGGTATCGTTAAACAAAATAATTTCCTGTGTAACTATTCCATACAAATCCCTTAGTGACCCTAACTTAATTTCCTTAATATTTATCCCGTCAACCATTATCTCGCCTGAGGTTGCATCATAAAAGCGGGGGAGGAGGTCAACCATTGTTGATTTTCCCGCGCCGCTTGAGCCGACAATCGCAATGTTTTCATTCTTGGCGATCTTTATAGTTATGTTATCCAGTATCATCCTGTCGGGAGTGTTGTAAGTAAAGCTTATATTACGGAACTCGATGCTCTTATCAAAAGTTTTCTTTTCCTGTGCGTTCGGCTTGTCATATATATCAGGTTTAGCGTCAATTATTTCAAATATCCTCATTGCCGAAGCGTATGATTCCTGTATGCGGTTTGAAACTGAGCTGAAATCCTTTATGGGTGACATCAGCTGAAATATTATCAGCAGGAACCCAATGAATTCTTCCGGCGCTAATGAACTTCCGGAAAAAATTTCTTTCCCTGCATACCATATAATAAACACTCCCAGGGCTACACTAACAATTTCCGTTAAGGGGCGGGTCATATCGCTGTAAATCGCGCTTTTCATAAGTGAGCGGAAGTAATCTTTTAGTTTGAATTCAAACCTTTTCTTTTCAAACTCTTCCATACCGTAAGCGCGGATGATCTTACCGCCGTAGATATTCTCAGATATAACCGAAGTAAACTCGCCAAGCTTTTCCTGTACCCTTATGCTGTATTTCCTTAACTTTTTTCCGAGGAAGATAATTAATATAACACTTAAGGGGACAGTTACCATTGATATAAGAGTAAGCTTCCAGCTTATCAAAAAAGCCATTGTGAGGAATGTTACCAACAGCACAGGCTGTTTTATAAGGTCAGTGAATGTAACGGATACGGTATTTTGTATTGTGTTCACATCAGATATAAAGCGCGATACAATATCACCTGAACGGCGTTCATTGAAGTATTTTAGTGAAAGGGAATTGAACTTCTCAAACATTCTGCGTCTTAGGTCAGTTATTAATGATTTTTCAACATACTGTGTCAATATTCCCTGCAAAAAGGCAAAAACATTCTTTAAAAAATACGCTGCAAATAATAACAGGCATACTTTTACAAGTGAGTTGTATTTATCACCACCCTGGAAAATCCAGCTATCAACCCAAACCCTTATGCTGTCAAAAAAATTCTTTGCGGGCAGAATTGACATATCTGTTGATGTTCCTGTGAACAATGTCTTTAATAAAGGTATAGAAAGATACACAGATGCCGCATTACATGCAGAGTAAATTATTATTAATACAAATGATAAGACAAGAAGATGTCTATAGGGTTTTAACAGCTTTACTAACTTGAAGTATTCTCTCATTAAAAGTGTTTCGTTAGAAGCAAAAATACTCTAAAATCAGTTTATAATAAATGGTATTTCCTGTAAATATAACTTCTTTGCTTTTTTCAAAATAATTAGAGATATTGAGCCATTAAATCCAGAAATTTTAACTAAACATACACAAAATGAAATTAAAAATACGTTCTGCTTCAGGGTTATTGGTTTTATTCCTGTTTTTATCTTCTGCCTTGTACTCGTATCCAAAGTTTGCGGCTTTTACAGGTGAAAAATGCCAAAGCTGCCATGTTAATCCAACGGGTGGTGGAATGAGGAATCCATACGGCGTTAAGTACTCCAAGGATAATCTTTATTTCAAGATTTGGGAGAAAGCTAATAAGACTACCGATATCGATCCGCAGATAACCAAAGGAATCAGGATGGGCTCTGATATGAGAATGATATTCATAGATGATCAGACAGGTGAAGGTAATCCAAATTTCAACACATTTTTCCAGATGCAGGGTGATCTGTATGTTAACGCGCAAATGAATAAGTATATCAGCTTGATGGTAGCGCCCGGACTTTATATTCCGAATACTTACGGTCCGAATCCACTACCAACTAAGTATGAAATCTATGGAATGGTATCAAATCTTCCGGCAGGATTATATTTCAAAGCAGGAAGGTTCATTCCGAATTTTGGAATTAAGATTCCGGAACACAGAGCTTACAACAGAATATTTAACGACCTGTACACACCGTATGCTTCTGACGCGGGTGTTGAAGTTGGTATAGCGCCCAGTTTCTTTACGTTAACGGCGGGCTTTTCAAATGGTTCAAGTGTAAACATAGCTAACCAGCGTAACAACAGCTTTGATTTTGATAACCAAAAACAAGTTACAGTATCGGGAGATTTCCGGTGGGCCAGCAAGAAATCCAAGTATACATTCGGTTTAGGAGGCTCATTCTTAAGCAATCCGTTTAAATATGACCCCGCAAATAATATAAATGCTCTCAGACAAATGGCAGCGGGCTTTTTATCAATTGGCTTGTTTGAAAGAGTTGCAATTCTGGGCGAGGTTGCATACAACAGGCTTGATATAAGGGATTCCCTGGCAACAAGATCAGACTTCCGCACAATATTCGGAGAAATTGATATAAGAGTTACAAGCGGTATTGAGCTTAAGCTTCAATACGAAAATTATGATAACGCGCTGGGCTTAAAAAATAATGAAACAGAACGCCAGCGCTACAGCTTTGGGGCAGTATTCTATCCGCTTAACGGACTTGAAGTTGAAAGCGTGTACAGAATGGTTCGCAACGGAAAGGGTGACCCTGAACCAACCAATGCAACAGATTTCAAAGATGATGAATTCCAGACTGTGTTCAAGTTCTATTTTTAAAAGTATATAAATATATTGATTACAAAAGACACGCCTTTTAAAAAAGCGTGTCTTTGCTTTTTGTGTTATATCATGATTTAGTTGTTGGTCACAAGACCAGCAACGGGGTTAACCGCGAAGCGCCACGCCTTAATCCGATATCGGAGGAAGAGAAGGAAGGGAGAATCTATTCATTATTAAAACCATTTCATTGTATAAATTGTTATTAGTATATAACACGTTTTTTAATTATGGATATATTGAGATATTTGAATTTCTTAATATAAATAATACAACAAAACTTCATTAATGCCAAAAATAATTTCTACTTCAACTGCTGATGCGCCTTATAAGCTCCCTCAAAGCGAATTAAAGAGCTTTATTTACAATTTGTTTTCGGGAGCTGATATTGATATTGACAGGCTGATAAGTGTATTTGATAATGCTGAGATCAATAACAGACATATATCCATACCCGTTGAATGGCTGAGCAAAGAGCATTCCTTTAAAGGACGGAATGGGATATTTAGAGAGACAGCAATAAAGCTTTCCATTGATGCGATTAAACGGTGCCTGGATTCTGCCGGTATCAAACCATCGCAAATAAATAATATCATTTATGTAACAAGTACCGGTGTAATGACTCCAACGCTTGATGCAGTCCTTTTTAATGAGCTTGGGCTATCAAAGCATGTAAAACGTACGCCGCTGTGGGGACTTGGCTGCGCTGGAGGCGCCGCAGGAATAAGCCGTGCTATGGATTACACGAAGGCATTTCCGAAAGAGATATCTCTGGTTCTTGCAATTGAGCTTTGCAGTCTCACATTCCAGAAGGATGACCTTTCGAAAAGTAATATCGTTGCTGCATCTTTATTCAGCGATGGCTGTGCATGCGCATTAATAGCGGGTGATGAGAGTGAACTTGCAATTAATAAACCAAATTCACCTGCGCTTCTTGGTTCACTTTCTACTATATATGATAATTCCCTTGACGTAATGGGCTGGGAAATTGTTGAATCAGGCTTTAGTGTTATTTTCAGCAGGGATATTCCGAATATTGTTAAAGAATACGTTAAGCCTAATATAATGGATTTACTCGAGAAGCATAACCTGAATATTGAAGATATAAAACATTACATAACTCACCCAGGCGGACTTAAGGTCATAAATTCATATGAAGAATCATTGGGACTTACAAAAGGCAAGCTTGATATTTCGCGAAAGATACTCAAAGAGCACGGCAATATGTCTTCGCCAAGTGTAATTTATGTACTTGATGAATTTATGAAGAATACTCCGAATAAAGAAGCAGGGGAATATGGTTTGATCTCATCGCTTGGTCCCGGTTTCAGTTCAGAACTAATACTTTTCCAAACGGTATAATGTTTTTCTACATCTTAATTGGTTTTGTGATTATTCAGCGCCTGGTTGAGCTTATCATAGCAAAAAAAAATGAGAAGTTAAGCCTTTCAAAGGGCGGCATAGAGTATGATAAGAAAGGTTATTACGGTATCGTTGCGCTTCATTTTCTTTTTTTCATTTCACTTTTTGCAGAAAAATTCTACTTTGAGCGTACCCTCAATAAATTCTGGATCATTTTCCTGATACTTTTTATTGCCGCGCAGTTCCTAAGGTACTGGTCAATTGTTTCGCTCGGCTCAATGTGGAATACAAGGATCATAATTATACCGGGTAGCAGTCTTGTAAAATATGGACCTTATAAATATTTCAAGCATCCAAACTATATGGCAGTCATAACTGAACTTTCTGTTATACCGCTTATGTTCGGATGTTTTTTCACCGCCGTAATTTTCTCCTCGGTTAACCTATTGCTGCTAAAGCGCAGGATTGAAATTGAGGAAAATGCACTGAAAGAATTAAAAGTTGAATCCAATAATCAAATAAATCAATAAATATGAATCCGGTATTTGGACACATTGAAATTTTCGTAAAGGACCCTCTTGAATCAAAGGACTTTTATATAAATGTGCTGGGCTTTGAGCTTGAAACCATTCAGAATGATAAGTTTGTTTGGCTAAAATCCGGCAATTATGTTATTCTCTTGAGGCCGGGAAAAAAGAGTGAAGTCGCCGATAATTATCAAACTTCCAAAACCGGTTTTGTAATGTATACTAATGACCTTGATGTAACTAAAGGAGAGCTCATTGGCAGGGGGCTTGAGTTTAGAGGCACAGATGGCTCAGATAAGTGCCTGACATTCACTGACCCTGATGGTAACTGGTTTCAATTAGTAAACCCTGCAGTTCATTGAGTTATTTGGACTAGATTTCTTTTAATAATAAAAATGTTGTTGTCGTAAACTTCAATTTGCGTTTTAAACACTCAACCTGAAGGTTGAGACTACAAAAGAACTTATAAAGCTAAGTATAAATTTGTAAATTGCTTTTTATTTACTGCTTTTGAATTATTGTAATTGTTGTTCATTTTTAGCTATATTTACAGTAATTAAATCTGATTTATTGAAAAAAATTCTTTTTGCATTTACGGGCCTCATCATGCTTTGTTCAGTTTGTTTTTCTCAAACAGACCCATGCAGTATTGTCTATAAAAACAATTCAGGTATTCCAAGGACAAAGCTGATTGGTATCCATGAAAACCTGCTTCTGGTGCAGGATACGGGCTCATACAAGATCGTTAACACGGATAAGATCGCAAAGATCAGGTTTGATTACGGCAAATACTGGAAAACAGGAGCGGCTTTTGGAGCCGGTATCGGGTTTGTAGGCGGATTTCTTGTTTACCAGATATGGGGAAAGAAAAAAATAAAGTTCCTACCTAAAGATGCTACACTGGGGGTACTGGGTATCTTTACTGTACCAAGCGCAATTATCGGCGGTCTAATCGGAATGGCATTTAAGAATGTTAAGGAGTATGAGCTGGCAAAACTGACATCATTTGTAAAAGCTAAGGAAATAAAGTATATAATCAGGGATCACGCCCAGTTTAAGTAGTTTTAATACTGAGCTAGCGCCTGCCTGCCGTAACGGCAGTTCAGGCAGGAAGTATCTATTAATTTTAATGCCGATCTATTTTTGAAGATTGGCTTTTTTTTCTGAATATCTTAATTAACAATTAAAATGGAAATAATATTAACACCCATCGGTTATGCTAAGAATTCACGAAAAGAAGTTTCCGATGACTTCTGGGGGAAGGTTATTTCTGAAATTGAGCTGACAGGGGAATTTACAGAAGATTCATTAAAAGGAATTGAAGAATTTTCACATGCTGAGATAATTTTTTATTTCGATAAGGCCGATGCTGGTAAAGTAAACAAAGGCTCAAGGCATCCGCGCGGTAATGCCAAATGGCCACTGATTGGAGTGTTTGCACAGCGGGTTAAGGATAGGCCCAATCATATAGGACATACAATAGTTGAGATAATCAGGTCTGAGGGAAATAAATTAACTGTAATGGGGCTCGATGCTATTGATAATACACCAATTCTGGATATAAAACCTGTTGTAAAAGAATTCTTGCCGCGGGAAGAAGTCAAACAGCCTGCCTGGGCCGGTGAACTAATGAAAGATTACTGGAAATAAAATAGTTTTCACTATTTATCTTTATACTCAATATCAAATATCTCATAATATAGTTTTTTGTAATCGGCAATTTTATCCAGAACGAGCAGCCCATCGCTGTATGTACTCTTTGAAAAAGTCCCGGCTTCAATTATTACACCCATTTCATCTCTTGCACTTCTTTCTTCAAACCTTTTAAGGTCATTTTTATCAAACCAATATGTCCGGTTCATATTTCCATATGCGCCGGTTGAAATGAAATTGTATAAATAACTATCTCCGTTAACATAGTACCTGGCAACTACAGTCTGGCTGGAGCCAATGTTATACTCAACCATTACCATAAGCGGGGGATTGTACTGCGGAATAAATTGAACCGCGTCTTCACTATCCATGTAAACAGAATCATCCTTCTGAAAGTAGTAGAAAGTTATCCTCGTATCCTGCATCCCAATTGCCCTGACATTCCTTTGAACATTAACAGTATTCTTATATATCTCGCCTGGCGCTCCACTGGAATTGTTAATCAGAGTGTTGATACTCTCAGCAAACAAATTCAGATCGTTTATTGATTTTTCATCCGTTTGGGAGAATACAGAAAAATGTATCAAAAAAAGTGTAATAATAGCCGTTTTCATTAATATTGGTTTTATTTGATGTAATTTAATTATTTATATTGTCATATATTCTAGTGATATTTTACCAAATTGTTCCTTATACATCACTCCTTACATTGACATTAACAGTAAAAAGTGCTATTTTTGTATTCTTTTTAGGAAAATACAATGAAAAAAGCGATAGAAAAATCTTTAAAAGCCACGCATTTCACACATAATGACGAGGTTAACAAGAAATGGTATTTAGTAGATGCCAATGGCAAAACTCTGGGCAGGTTTGCATCAGAAGTTGCAAAGATAATTTGGGGTAAAAACAGTCCCAAATTCACACCGAATGTTGATACAGGCGATTTTGTAATTGTTATAAATGCAGAAAAAGTCCGTTTAACAGGTAAAAGAGAAACACTCAAAGAATATAAACATCATTCTTTGTATCCGGGCGGACAGAAAATTAAGACTTTCAAAGAGCTTATTGCTTCTCATCCGGATAAAGTAATCACAAAAGCGGTAAAAGGCATGCTCCCAAAAACAAAACTTGGCAGCAAGCTTATTACAAAGCTTAAAGTATATGCCGGTGAAACACATCCGCATATTGCACAAAATCCAATTGTAAAAAATATCTAAATCAATATAAATGGCAGTAACATATCATTTAGCAACAGGAAGAAGAAAATGTTCAACAGCCCGTGTATTCTTATCAGAAGGCACCGGGATTGTAAACATTAACACCAAGACAGGCGTTGATTTCTTTGGTAAGGAATCACTGTTAAAAGAAGCTTTGGAACCGTTATATACGACCGAGCTTCATGGAAAATTTGATGTTAAAGTCAACGTTAACGGCGGCGGAGTAACAGGACAGATTGGCGCAATCAGGCTTGGTATAGCAAGAGCTATATTAATGTACGATGCCAGTGTTAGGCCTGCGCTTAAGAAAGACGGACTTTTGACCAGGGACCCGCGTATGGTTGAAAGAAAGAAACCCGGACAGCCCAAAGCAAGAAAACGCTTCCAGTTCTCAAAACGTTAAGAAATTATCTGCGTTTTGTTTTGAATCTAAAATTTTCCCGCAGTTTATTCAATATTGAACTATCCTGCGGGTTATTAATAATAAACCAATAAACATGCTTTTAGATCCTGCCCGACTTGTGTCTCTTTAAATAAGAGATGTTTAGACAGGAGATGAAAAAAGCAGAAGTGTCCGCCTCAGGGACAAATAACAAAAGGAGAATATCATGAGAAACGTATCAATAGAAGACCTGCTTTTATCGGGTGCTCATTTCGGGCATCTTACCCGCCGCTGGAATCCCAAAATGAAGAGATACATCTTCATGGAGCGCAACGGGATCCATATTATTGACCTCAAAAAAACCCACGAATTATTACAGGAAGCGCAGAATTCCATATCCAAAATAGTTGGTGAAGGCAAAACTATAATGTTTGTCGGTACCAAGAAACAGGCTAAGGAAGTTGTTAAGCAGGAAGCTGCACGCTGCGGAATGCCCTATGTTACCGAAAGGTGGCTTGGCGGTATGTTAACAAATTTTGTAACAATCCGCAAAAGTATAAAGAGGTTTAACAACATCGTGAAGATGGAAGGCGACGGTACGATCAACAATTACCAGAAAAAAGAAAGATTAATGCTTTCAAGGGAAAAGACCAAGCTTGAAAAAGTACTTGGTGGTATTGTTGGAATGAATAAACTGCCCGGCGCTATTTTCCTTATCGATGTTAAGAAAGAGCATATTGCAGTAGATGAAGCAAGGAAACTTGGCATCCCTATTTACGCTATTGTTGATACAAATTGTGACCCTGATCTCATAGATTTCCCTGTACCGGCTAATGATGATGCCGTGAAATCAATCGAGCTCATAACAAGCTCTATTGCAGATGTAATTGCAGATACAAAACAGACAATTGAAGTAAAAAGGATGCAGCGCGAAGATGAAGCTGAAGCTAACAAAAAAGTTATTGCAGCAGCAGATGAATCAGAAGGAATCGGAGTATCCTAAATTTGCTTTTAGGAGACTCAGGCAACATACATATTTTAAAAACAGTTAAGAATTAATACTTAAAGGAGCATATTGTGGATATTTCCTTAGACTTAGTTAAAAAGTTAAGAGAAAAAACAGGAGCAGGTATAGTAGACTGCAAAAAAGCATTAATGGAGTCAGATGGTGATTTTGAAAAAGCCATTGATTACTTAAGAAAAAAAGGCGCTGCAACATCACAGAAAAGAAGCGACAGGATCGCCAAAGAAGGCTTGATATTCGCAAAAGTGAATAGTGAGAGAAATGAAGCGGTTATTGTTGAAGTAAACTGTGAAACTGATTTTGTTGCAAAGAGCGATACATTTAACAACCTGGCAAAAACAGCAGTTGATGCAATATTTGCGGGAAAAACTGACGATGTAAATAAATTACTTGCATCCAAATCAGCCAGCGGAAGTACTATTCAGCAGGTTATTGATGAAACTACCGCAAGCGTCGGCGAAAAAGTTGAGCTTAAAAGGGCCGCTTATTTCAAATCATCGGATGGATTTTTCTGTGATTACAATCATTTGGGCAATAAAGTAGCTTCGCTTATTGAAATTACCGGCAAGCTAACCGATGAAGGCGTTACTTTAGGCAACGACCTTGCTATGCAGGTTGTGGCAATGAAGCCGCTTACTATTGATAGAAGCGGTGTAAGCGAAGAAATGATCGAAAAGGAAAAAGAGATCTATAAAATTCAGGCAATTAACGAAGGTAAACCTGAAAATATTGCAGACAGGATAGCTACTAATAAAGTTGAGAAGTTTTATGAAGAAAATTGCCTTGTTGAACAGGAATTTGTTAAAGAACCCGGCAAGACAGTCAACGATGTAATTAAGGCTGTATCAGGACTCTCAGGAAACGAATATAAGATCAAAATTATGATTCGTTACCAGCTTGGCGAAACAATTGGTGCTTAACAAATATTTTTTAGCAGGCTTAAATTCAATTTAAGCCTGTTTTTTATTTCCTAAAAAATTGGCTGCTAAAGAAGAACTTAAATATAAAAGAGTGCTCTTAAAGCTGAGCGGTGAATCCCTCAGCGGTGATGCCCACACAGGGATTGACGTTAATATTCTGAATTACCTTACCGGTGAAATCAAAAAAGTATATTCTCTCGGAGTTGATGTAGGCATTGTGATAGGCGGCGGTAATATTTACCGCGGACTTGATGCCCAGGAACAGGGTATTGATGCCGTTACCGGTGACTATATGGGTATGCTTGCGACCATTATCAATTCACTTGCTCTGCAGAACTCACTTGAAAAAGCCGGTATGCCCACCAGGCTGCTTTCTGCAATTGATATGAATAAGATCGCAGAACCATTTCTCCGCAGGAGGGCAATGCGCCATTTTGAAAAAAGAAGGATAGTTATTTTCGGCGCGGGTACGGGTAACCCGTATTTTACCACAGATACAGCCGGCGCTTTGCGCGCTTTAGAGGTCTGCGCTGATGTTATATTAAAAGGTACAAGGGTTGATGGTGTTTATGACTCTGACCCTGAGAAAAACAAAGATGCTGTGATGTACGAAAATGTTACATTTGGCGATGCATTAAGCAAGAATTTAAAGGTTATGGATATGACAGCCTTTGCTTTATGCAGAGAAAATAATATCCCCATTATTGTATTTAATATGAACAAGGAAGACAATTTTAAAGATATCGTGCTTGGTAAAAAAATTGGAACTTTTGTTCATAATTAAATCTTAACCTGTATCAAAATCATCTTCATGTTTCAAATATAAATTAGTAAAATCTTCAAATTTAAAAATTGGATTATGATTAAAGAGATAATAAAAGAAACCGATAGCAAAATGCACAAGGCAACAGAGCATGTGCGTAATGAGCTTATCAGAATAAGAACAGGCAAAGCCACAACAAACCTTCTTGACGGCATTAAAGTAGATTATTATGGTACGCTTACACCTTTAAGCCAGGTTGGTAATTTAAGCACACCCGATATACACACAATATCAGTTCAGTGCTGGGATAAATCAGCAATGCCATTGGTAGAAAAAGCGATACTCAATTCAAATTTAGGTTTAAACCCCATAAACGACGGAAACGTTATAAGAATACCTATACCAACCTTAAACGAAGAAAGAAGAAAAGAGCTTGTTAAGCTTGTCAAAAAATACGCTGAAGACGGAAAAATAGCGGTGCGTAACGTAAGACGTGACGAGATCGAAAGGCTTAAGAAGGCTGAAAAGGACGAGCATTTTTCTGAAGACGAAAGAAAGCACGCCGAAACAGAAATCCAGAAATTAACCGACAAACACATAAAAGAGATAGACCTTTTAGTTGTTCAAAAAGAAAAAGAAATAATGGAAGTCTGACCTTTATTCATTATAAGGGCGCTTCCTATATTAAATGAAATATTTTTGGTCTATAGTATATAATTTCATGTTCCTGCCTGTATTCTGGCTTGGGGCTAAGACTGTTTCTCTTTTTAATACCAAGCTTAAAGCGGGTTTTAAAGGGAGGAAGGAATTATTTAAGTATTTAAAGCCTAAGATCCAGACGCTTGACCCTTCCAAAAAAAATATTATTATACATTGCGCATCGCTTGGTGAATTTGAACAGGCTAAACCTATAATTGATGAGCTGGATAAGACCGATAAATATAATTTTATTATTACATTTTTTTCGCCATCCGGATTTAATCATTCTAAAATTGATACACCTTTAAAGTCCAAGATAATTAAAACGTACCTTCCCTACGATAACTTAAACGGGATTAAAAATTTTATTGACCTCACAAACCCTGCTGCTTTTATTTTCATTAAATATGACCTGTGGCTAAACCTGTTAAAGGAGCTTAAACAAAGAAATATTTTCACAATGGTTGTTAATTCCGCATTTGATCTAAGGCGCTTTAAGTGGAAATTTCCTATAACACTTTCATATAAAAAGAGTATTTATGAATATGTGGATGTTATTGGCGTTACAGATGAAGAAGACAGGCTTCACTTCAGGAAACTGATGAAAGGCACAGAGTCAGATATTATTGTTTTCGGGGATACTAAATATGAACGCATAAGTAAAGCCAAAGAGGTTTCAAGCGATAAAATGCTGATTAACGGAAGTGTTTTAACTGATAAGAATGTTTTTGTAGTAGGCAGTTCTTGGGATAAAGATGATGACGTTATTTTCCCGGTATTAGATAAAATAGGCTCAAACGGGCTATCAGAAGAGCTTTTACTTGTGACAATACTTGCCCCGCATGAACCTACTGAGGATAATCTTGAGCAAATTGAGTATGATATTCATGAAAAATATCCTCATATTAAAAGTATAAGATATTCTGAATTAACTAAATTTAAAGATGAGAACCTTATCATAATTGATTGCATCGGGATCTTGATGGGGTTGTATAAATACGCGCATGTTGCTTATGTAGGCGGCGGCTACCAGACCGGTATGCATAATGTGTTAGAACCCGCCGGGTACGGAATTCCTGTAATGTTCGGCGATGAAAAGTTATCCGAAGATGCCGAACATTTAATTAAAAATGGCGGGGGAATAGCTGTCGAAGATTCCAAAGAGCTGTTTAAAAACCTTGTAAATCTTTTAAGGAAAAAAGAATTTCGCGAAGATCTTGGCAATAAATCCCTATCTGTATTTGATAGAAAGAACGAAGCTTCAAAAAAAATATCTGAGATTATCATTAAAAAAATTTAATTGTACTTAGCAGCACAGATATTCTTATCTGTGCATAATAAAATTTTAATATTATGTTCGATCGCACAAAATTCTTCGATGAATCACTCAACGAAAGCGCTGAAACTAAGCTATTGATACTCAAACATTGCCGTGAAGCTGTATACAAGGCAATTGATATTATGAATGAGAGCATTAAGTCAGGCGGAAAGATCCTGTTTTGCGGCAACGGCGGCTCAGCTGCTGATAGCCAGCACCTGGCAACGGAGTTCATTATCCGGCTATCACACGATATCACGCGTCCCGCAATAGCTTCAATAGCTCTGACAACTGATACCTCCTTGCTTACAGCTGGAGCCAATGATATTGGCTACGATAACGTGTTTGCCAGGCAGGTTGAAGGACTCGGCAGAAAATACGATGTACTAATTGGAATTTCAACAAGCGGAAATTCAGCCAGCATATTTAAAGCATTTGAGATGGCAAAGAGTAAAGGAGTTAAAACTATTGCATTCCTAGGCGGCACAGGCGGTAAAATAAAAGGAATGGCTGATTGCGAAATAATCATTCCTTCTAACAATACCCAGCGCATACAGGAAGGGCATATTACAATAGGTCATATTATTTGCGAAAGTGTGGAGAGGGAGTTATACTCATAATTGCGGATTTTTGATTTCGGATTTATTATTAAATGTTTCAGAATTTAAATCCGCAATCAAAAATCCGCAATCCGAAATCGAATTATTCAGCTCGTATTAAAACCAAAATTCGCATCAATCCTTATGACATTAATTACTATCATCTGCATTCTCATAAACATCACAACCTTATTCCTCAACATTTCATTTTCCGTTAAATCCCTCGATTTATCTTCCTGTCTGTACTCAACTACATGCCGTACTCTCTGACTTAACGCCTGATTATTCGGGGCGGTAAAGTTAAATGCGATAAGTAATGTCAGAATTAGAAATGCTTTTTTCATATGGGTAAATCTATATTATATTTTTTAATAAATCAATATATTTATGGCATGATAAAATATATTTTAGTCCTTAATATGCTTTTAGTATCTGCTATGGGATATTCACAATCCACAAATCTTCCTTTAAAATTAAAAAATAATCATACATTCAGGTCATTCTTTACTCCTGGTATTGGGATAAATTTTGAGAAACGTAATGGGTGGAATAATTCATTTAATATCTCCGTTGAACTGGATATTCATACCGGTAAAGGATTCTTTACAGGCGGCGGTTTACTTAATCATCCTGTGCCCTCAAATCCATCAAACAAACTAACATACCTTTATGTATTGGAAAGAAAAGGATTTTATCTCTTTGATAACTTTGCAATATATGGTGGAATAGGCGGCTCAATCGGAGTTTCAACTAAAGGCCACCCCGGTTGTTGTGTCGGTGGGATCTATTTCAGTATATTGACTTCTTATGACCTTCAAAGATTTATAAGTGTTGGTCTTGAAGGAAAAGTTATTACTGATTTTTCTGTTACAAGTTTAATTCCCGGAATTCAATTTATTCTGAGATTGTAGAAGTTATTCAATTATACGATTAGCCCCGCTCTCTTGACTGGCTTGACAGTTAGAGCGGGTGAAAGATAGAAGGAAAATTGGGCTTTAGCCCTGAATAAAAAAACGTTTCCAATAAAGAAGTCCATCGGAAAAACCGGAGTTTTGGAACGAGTATTCTTAAAATTCAAAACCTGCCAGGTGTTGAAAACCTAACAGGTTTAAGTAATTTTACTACTTAGTGCTCTTAGTGACTAAGTGGTGAAAAGTTTTTACTGCTTCTCCATAATTCCCTTTAGATTATTCAGCCCGGTTTGCAGATCGCTGCCAACAGCTTTATCCATATCCATTACGACCTGCATCAGGTTCATTGGATAAGACATATGGCCAAAAAACGACCACTTAACCTTTGTCTGGTTCCCGTTAACCGTCTCGGTTGTCATATATGCTGATGATGTAGATTCAAAAGGTTTCTTGAACCTTATCTCGTAATCAATCTTTTCGCCTTCTTTAATAGCTTTTATTTCCTGCTCACCAGAGCCCACATCGCTTGAGTCACTATCCCAGGCAGAAACAAATCCCGGTGTACCATCCGTGCCGGTGAAGGTTTTGCGCATATGTATATCCATCTGCGCCCATTTGCTGAAGTTATTCTGATTCTTCAAGAATTTAACATACTCAAATACTTCTTGTTTAGGTTTATTAATCACTACTTCCCGCTCAATTGAGTAATCCTTCTTCACAAATACAGCCGTTATTAAAGGAATTGCGACCAGAATGACAATAATGATTAAAATCCATTTAATTATCTTCATAAATTTGATTTATTTAATTGATTAATAAATATTCAGGAGGGCGCTACCAGTTGCGAATATATTAACTTCATAAAATTATTGCAATACTTATACCTCACCCTCTTCTTTGGATGAATGAGGATAGTTCAATTGCGGCTAAAGCCGCATCTATTCTAATCCCGGTCAACTCCGCTCTGAAGAGCGGAGCTACTCAAAAAGATTTCTGCACACAGCTTAAATGACCGAAGGTTCATTATAATCTTTTTACTCACAATTTAAAATTAGCATAGTTACTCTTATAAAGCTTTTTGAGTAGCCACGAGCTTTAGCTCGTGGTAAAAATATAAAAGTAATAACCGGCTTTAGCCGCAATTCACAATTGTCAATAGTTTAGAGTTACATATTCCACCTCCCTTTTTTCAGAAAGGGACTCTCTCAGAGAGGGTGAGGTCAATCATTTCTTTTCATTGCAATATCTTACTCATTTCGTTATTTTACACGACTTATGGCAAAAAGACTATTTTTACTTGACGGAATGGCGCT
>JBDTNV010000020.1:0-29300 GCA_039933555.1 Ignavibacteria bacterium | reverse complement strand
CCGGCGTTGATTGCAGAGCTGGTGAGCTTGATATTGAGCCTGTTATCAGCGGTGCAGATACTATGGTTTATTGCGCAGTAGGTATAAATTATAACAGTCATGCCTGGTCAACAATGATAGTTGCTAACATTGGTACTGGTGCAGGTGCAGGTTATACATGGAGCTTCGGCGGTTATAATGATGCAAGTGTAAATTACTATAATCCAAAAGTTACGAGCGATAATACAAATTATACTACTGCTTCATATATTTACATGACTTCATCGTTTGATTCTGCAGGTACTGTAAAATATACTTCAAGATTTCTGGTTGTAACTACAGGTGTTTTCTCAACAAGTCCAACTTTTACTTACAGACAGCCTAATGCAGGTATTGGTTTCTGGTGGAATTCAAACGGTACTCCGGCAACTTATTTGTACCAGGATATTTGTTATTATAATACCGGTTCCAATGACAGGATATATACAGTATATAATCATTCCGGAGCTGCCCAGGGACAAACAGTATATATATCTTGGAGTAATGATTATGGTGTAACTGTAGGTGCAGGTAATACTACAACACTGGTAGAAACAGCGAATGTTTTAGGAGCAATCTGCGCTTCAAACGGCGGAACTTCTCAATCAGTTCTCTTAGGTTACAGAAGATTTTTTAATCCTGACTGGGATTACAGAGTACAGTATTCCGCAACTGGCGGTGTAACAGGCGGTTCATTTACAGCATCATATATTGAGTTTACAACCGATACAACATTACTCATAAGCATGCAGGCTGTTGATCTTGGTAACGGCAGATTCGTTACAGGTCATGCACGTAACGGCGGTGAGCATTTTTACAGGAAATTTAACTCAAATACATTAAGTTCAGAATTTCAGACAAACAATATTACAGGTGATGTTGGCTTTGGCGGATGCAGAGCAGGTTACTGGGCATCTCAGAATGCTGATTCATGTATGGTTGTTTGGTCAGGTACAGGCGGCGCAAGCGCATATTGCTCAAGGTTAATCTGTACAACTGTAGGCATTCAGAGCAACAGCAATGAAATACCGGAAGTATATTCATTAAGCCAGAACTATCCAAATCCGTTCAATCCTGTAACTAATATTAAATTCTCAATACCAACAGGCGGAATGGTAAAACTGACAATATTCGATATTACCGGCAGAGAAGTAACATCGCTTGTCAACCAGAACTTAAATGCAGGAAGTTATACAGCTGATTTTGATGCTTCACAACTTTCATCAGGCATTTATTTCTATACTTTATCATCTGGAAGCTTTACTGAAACCAAGAAAATGATGTTAGTAAAATAGCGAAGCTAATTTACAATCTGATTTTGAAAGATTAGTAAAGTATTAATATTAACTATTATGAAAGCCTCCATAGAAATATGGAGGCTTTTTATTTTGGTGGATTATCTCAGGGGACCCCAAAAGAGCTCTTAAACTATTTGTTTCCATTATTGTTTGTTCCTATATAAATGTAAATAATATTGATTTGAAATACATAACATTTACAGGTATATTTGTTTATTAATTTTTGAAATTTATATATATTTATGAAACCATGGGCATTAGTATTAGGCGCTTCAAGCGGTTTTGGAGGTGCAATTTCACTCGAACTGGCAAAGCACGGTTATAATATTTTTGGCGTTCATCTTGATAGGGCGATCACCGTTCCGGATGTTAAAAGCCTTATCAGGAAAATAGAACATACTAAACAACATGCCGTTTTTTTTAATATCAATGCTGCAGACGCAATTAAAAGAAATGAAGTTTTGGATGAAATATCCGAACGTCTTAGCGGTCATGAAAAAGGCAGTGTCAAAGTACTTGTCCACTCACTTGCTTTTGGTACGCTGAAACCCTTTATAGCAAAAACGCAGGCTAACTGTATATCCCAGGCTCAGATGGAAATGACGCTTGATGTTATGGCTAATTCACTTGTTTACTGGACACAGGGCTTAATTTTCCGCAATCTTCTTTCAGAAGGCGGAAGGATTTTTGCACTAACAAGCGCCGGTTCCCATTCAGTTATTCCCTCATACGGGGCAGTATCTGCAGCAAAAGCTGCACTTGAAGCTCATATGAGACAACTTGCTTTTGAGCTTGCACCAATGAAAGTTACCGCAAATTCAATTATGGCTGGTGTGACTGATACACCCGCCTTGCAGAAAATACCCGGTGCTAAAAATATGATTGAATCTTCTAAACTGAAAAATCCGCACGGCAGATTAACTCACCCTGAAGATGTTGCCAGAGCTATTTTGATGCTTTGTTCTGAAGAGGCTGGCTGGATATCAGGTAATTTGATTGGCGTAGATGGGGCGGAAGATATTATCAACTATTCCGGTGAACGAGTGGCCCATCATATTAAATAACAGGAGATTTATACAGCAACTCTTTTAATAATATTACATCTAAATTATTCTGGTTATGTTCGAATTTGGATTTACTGAAGAGCAGATAATGCTCCGTGATATGGTTCGTGATTTTACGATAAATGATCTGAAACCTATCGCTCATCAAATAGATGAAAACGAAAAAATCCCTGCTGAGATAATAAAAAAACTTGCAGATCTTGGTCTTTTAGGAGCTTCAATACCCGAAGAATACGGCGGGGGTGGTTTTGGAGAAGTTGGCTATTGTATTATGCAGGAAGAAATATCCCGCGCATGTTTATCTACTGCTACCTTTATTGGAGCTCACCAGTCTATAGGTACTAATGCAATTTATTTGGGCGGAAGCGAAATGCTGAAGCAGAAATATGTTGTGCCCTTGGCCAAAGGAGAAAAGATCGGGGGATTTTGCTTGACCGAAGTCCAGGCAGGATCTGATTCTTTTAATGTCAAAACTACGGCAAATCTTGATGGCGACCATTGGGTTATTAACGGTGATAAAATGTGGATAACAAACGGAGGAATTGCAGATATTATATCTGTATTTGCGAGGACTCCTAAAGGTGTTACAGCATTTGTTGTTGAAACAAGTATGCCCGGTTTCTCTGCAGGTCCGCCTGAAAAGAAAATGGGAATAAGAGGCAGCACTACCAATGCTATAACATTTGATAATGTAAGAGTGCCTAAAGAAAACATGATCGGTACTGAAGGCAGGGGATTCTTAATTGCAATGAAGACCCTTGACGCCGGCAGGCTGGGATTAGGTGCTGCTACACTTGGTGCTGCAAAAGAAATGCTGGAAATGTCTGCAAAGTATGCAAAAGAACGGGTACAGTTTGATCATCCTATCAGCCATTTCCAGGCAATACAGTTCATGCTGGCTGAGATGGCAACTATAATTTACGCTATGGAGTCTATTATTTACAGAACTGCTGTTGATTACGACCTGAAGAAAAATATCAGTATGCACTCGGCAATGGTAAAACTGTTTTGCTCTGAAGGACTTGATAAAATTGTTGACTATGCTGTTCAGATCCACGGAGGTATGGGTTATTCAAGAGATTATCCGATCGAGCGTTTCTACAGGGATTCAAGGATAAACAAAATATTTGAAGGTACCAATGAAATTCAAAAAGGCATAATAGCACGTGATATTTTGAAACACAATGGAGTCATGTAACATTATCAGGAATTATTAACATAAATTTATTAAAATGAAAAGAACATTAATATATGTTTTCCTGCTCATTGTATCTCTAAGTATGATAGGCTGTTTGACTGTTGAAACGAAAGAATATTCATATAAGCTTAGGGATGGTAACAAGGGCAGCGGGAAGATCAAATATATAAATATAATGCGGACAGATGATTCAGCAACAACAATCGAAGCTGAATACCAGGATTTAGCAGCAAATTACCTTAACGGAAATAAACCTGAAGATGAAATGCTTGGCGTTAAGAATGTGAAAAAAAGGCTTTTTGAAGAAGATAACCAGCTTTGCGGTGAGATAACTTTTGATTTTGATGATATATCAAAGCTTAAGTTTTACAGTTATAAAGGTAAAGTATGGACCTTTGCCTTAACGGGCAACAGTATTTTTGGAGGTAATGAATCATACTTTTCTTCCAACGGAACATTTGGCGGTGAAAATATGCCGGTAATATTTTGGGATGGAAATGAAAAAGAGCTCAATTTCAAAACAACGGTTTCCCAGAATGATAAAAAGAATGAAAGCCTGCTGGAACAGTGGAAGAAAAATAAGTAAAGTACAAATAACAAATATTAAATATCAAATAACATGTATCAATGAGCAATGTTTGGAATATCTGAACATTGCTTTTTTTTGTAGGCGAATTATAATGTTTATTCTTAATTCCCCTCTGGAGAGGGGAGGGAGCGTAGCGGAAGGGGTGTGTTAAATAATACTCAAACTAATTTGGTACTAATTTACTCTCAAGTTTCTCAACCCTTCTCCTCAAATCACCCGCCCGGTAAATCAACTGGAATATCACAGCCGTTAGCAGCAATATTATACTGATAAAGAAAAACCCGATCCTGTAGAAAACTATTGCCAGCTCATTAATCGGATTATAAATATTTCTCGTAAAAACCTCGTTCTTTTCTCTTTGATATTTGCTTTCGTCAATTTCCTTATCCGAGAAAATGTTCTTTAACTTATCAATTTGAAGCTGAATTTTTTTAAGGCCAAATAACATATCATCAACCCTGCTATCAAGCGAATCCAATGAAGCTTTTTTCACCCCTGCTGTTTCGATTGTACGGGTAGAAAAATTGTTGAATATTGGCTTCGTAACCGAGCCGCCTAGAATTACAATTAAAAACAATAGTCCGGCAACTCCATATAAAATTTGATATAAGTTTTTCATCTGAAATTTAGTTAAATTAAGTGGTCCATAACTATGAATATAACAATATTTTTAGTGAAATTTATCCGGAATTTATCAATTGAATTGCTCAATAATTATTGGTAATTTTGTCTAAATAAGGGCAAATTCGTAAATTATTGTCCAGTATGCACCCGTAGCTCAACTGGATAGAGCGTCTGACTACGGATCAGAAGGTTGAGGGTTCAACTCCTTCCGGGTGTACAAAAAAGGAACGGTATTAGCCGTTCCTTTTTATTTTTTAAGATCGTGTTTTTTTCCTACAGCAAATTTATTTTCCCGTCATCATTTCCTTGGCTTTAGCTGCTACATTCTGAGCCGTGAAGCCAAAATGCTTTTCTAAGTCTTCTGCCTTTGCTGATTCACCAAATGTTTCCATACCGATAATTATCCCTTCATCGCCGGCATATTTATGCCATCCCATTGGTGAAGCGGCTTCTATAGCTATTCTTTTTTTGATCTTTGATGGCAGAACTTTTTCTTTATACTCATCTGATTGCTTTTCAAACAATTCCCATGAAGGCATGCTTACTATCCTGATATTCGGGTATTCTGAAGAGAGCATTTCCTTCGTATCAATTGCAAGCTGCACTTCAGAACCGGTTGCAATTAATATCAGCTCAGCTTCATCCTTGCTTTCTGATAATATATAAGCGCCATATTTCAAATTGTCAGCTGTAGCGTATTTTGTCCGGTCAGTCACAGGTACTTTTTGCCTGGTCAGTATAATGGCTACAGGACCGGTTCTGTGTTCAAGAGCCTCTTTCCAAGCGAACACAGTTTCATTTGCATCTGCAGGGCGGATTACTGTCATATTGGGAATAGCTCTTAACATGCACAATTGTTCAACCGGCTGATGTGTTGTGCCATCTTCACCCAGACCTATACTATCGTGTGTGAAAACATAAATAGGCCTCAACTTCATAATTGCCGCCAGCCGTATAGCAGGCTTCATATAGTCAGAAAATATCAGGAACGTACCTCCGAAGGCTGTTATACCTCCCGTTAAACTTATCCCGTTCAATTCTGCTGCCATTGAGTGCTCCCTGACCCCAAAATGGAAATTCCTTCCGGCATAATCCATAGCCGAATAGCTCGGGCTACCTTTAATCATTGTATCATTTGAAGGGGCAAGGTCTGCAGATCCCCCTATAAGATTGGGTAGGTGTTCTGCAAGCACATTTATAACTTTGCCGGATGCTTTTCTTGTTTCTATTGCTTTATCCTCAACTGTAAACACAGGAAGAATTTTATCCCAGTCCGGATCTATTGTTCCCTTGGCTGCATTCTCATATTCTCGTGAAAATTCTTTATACTTGGTGCTGTACTTTTCATAAATGTCATTCCATTTATTTTCTTCTGCCACTCCTCTTGATATAGCTTCTCTGTAGAATTTACTAACTTCCTCAGGTATGTAAAATTGTTTTTCCGGATCCCACCCGTAAAATTCCTTTGTAAGCTTTACTTCTTCTTTGCCAAGGGGTGAGCCATGCGAAGATTCCTTATCCTGCTTGTTGGGGCTGCCGTAAGCTATATGAGTCTTAACGATTATTAAGGAAGGCTTATCAGTAACATCTTTTGCAGCAACAATAGCTATTTCTATTGCTTCAGTATCATTGCCATCACTAACGGTTTGAACATGCCACCCGTATGCATCGAATCTCTTACCGGTATCATCTGTAAATGTGATTCCGGTGCTGCCCTCAATTGATATCTGGTTAGAATCATACAGGTATATTATGTTTCCTAACTTCAAGTGACCTGCAAATGAAGCAGACTCAGCCGAAATACCCTCCATTAAATCTCCATCGCTCACAATGCCGTAAATATTGTAATCAAAAACCGTAAAGCCGGGTTTATTATATTTAGCAGCAAGAAATCTTTGGCCAATAGCCATTCCTACGCCATTTGCAAAGCCCTGGCCAAGCGGGCCAGTTGTTACCTCTATGCCTGGTGTTAATCCGTATTCCGGATGCCCGGGGGTTTTACTGCCCAATTGCCTGAAGCTCTTAATATCGTCCAGTGTTAAATCATATCCCGTCAAATGCAGCATTGCATACTGCAGCATGCATCCATGTCCTGCAGATAGAACGAACCTATCCCTGTTCTTCCATCCGGGATTTGCAGGATTATATCTCATAATTTTTGACCATAATACATGCGCCATTGGAGCAGCACCCATGGGCATACCCGGGTGCCCTGATTCAGCTTTTTCAACGGCATCAATTGCAAGTGTCCTTATTGTATTAACGCACAACTCTTCAAACTGTTTTTCAGTATTCATTTTATTTTTTCAATTGTCCGGCAGCATCACTATCCATATACCAATTAATGGTGCCTTTTGATGGTGCTATAACCGCTGCAGGTAAATTTTTATTTGAACTTTTATTATTTAATATTTTTCCAACTATCTCCGCTTTATTTCCGCCTGACACAAGAAAAGAGACATCTGCAGAATTATTTATCACTCTACCGGTTATTGTTATTCTTCTCTGTGAGCTTACCGGGTGGAATGCAACATCATATACCTTTTCACTCTGCATTAATCCCATTTGATTCGGAAAGATTGAGGCGGTATGTCCATCTTCACCAATTCCAAGCAGAATAACATCAAACGAGGGCAGTCCATTTCTGACAGATATATTATCTTTCACTTCTTTTGAATACCGCGCAGACTCATTTAATGGATTATCTTCACCGTTAATTTTGTGAATATTTGCGGGATTAATCCTTATTTTGCTGAATAAATAAATATCAGCGTTTCCATAATTACTTTCATCAGAATCTGCCGGAACACACCGTTCATCAGCCCAGAAAAAATTAATGTTATTCCACTTTATTTTATCATTATAGTCTGATGAAAGTACCTTAAAGAGTTCAATTGGAGTTTCCCCCCCTGATAATGCAATATTTAATATATTCTTATTAATTAATAATGAGCTTATCTTTTTGCAAAAAATTTCAGCAAATCCATCTGCCAATTCCTTTGAAGAATCAAATATTTTAATATTTCCTTTGTTCACCAGTGATAATTGTTCATTGATAGCTGCTCATTGTTAATTACATCAAAGCTCACAATATATCCCGTCATCGGCAAGATTTTTGCACGGATATCGCCATTTAACCTGTTCACCTCCATCGATAAGATCGTCAGCAATATCGGGACCCCATGTACCGGCAGGATAGCCATATATCTTTACTTTATGGTCATCGGCCCATGCCTGCTGTATAGGTTCAATGAATCTCCATGCTTCTTCAACCGCATCAGCTCTCAGGAAAAGGGTAGAATCGCCAACCATACAATCATATATCAGCCTTTCATATGCTTCGGGAATGTGGACATTGGAAATATCACTATAGTGAAAATCCATATTAACATTGTGTACTTTAAATCCCGCCCCGGGTTCTTTCATTCCAAACTTAAGAAGTATTCCTTCATCGGGCTGTATTCGCAATATTAACTGGTTGTCAATGTTATTCTGGCTTTCTTTAAAGAGGTAATGCGGGGTCTTCCTGAAATGTATCACTGCTTCTGTAACCCGTGTAGGTAATTGTTTACCTGTCCTTATGTAAAAGGGAACGCCTCCCCAGCGCCAGTTATCGATATAGAATTTAATTGCAGCGTATGTTTCTGTCCGGGAATTTGGGTCAACATCCTTTTCTTCTCTGTAGCCTCTTACATCTTTACCTTTTATTTTCGATGCTATATACTGACCCCGTATTACACTGTTTTCAATTTCTTCGGGTTTCAATTTTCTCAAAGACTGCAGAACTTTCAATTGTTCATTTCTGACAGCGTCTGAATCAAATGAAGAAGGCGGCTCCATTGCAATTAATGTTACAAGCCTTAGCAAATGGCTCTGAACCATATCTCTCAAAGCTCCGGATGTTTCATAATATCCGCCTCTGTTTTCGATTCCCATATTTTCTGCCGAGGTAACTTCTACATGATGAACATAATTCCTGTTCCATATTGGCTCAAATATCCCGTTTGCAAATCTTGTAACCAGTACATTCTGAACAGTTTCTTTGCCTAAGTAATGGTCAATCCTGTATATCTGATCTTCTGTAAAGCTTTCATGCATAATTTTGTTAAGCTCAATTGCAGAGCTAAGGTCATAGCCAAAAGGTTTTTCAACAACAACCCTTGTATAACCGCAGGTGCTCTTATTTAACCCGGCTTTGCCTAAATTCTGTGTAATTTCACCGAATAAGGAGGGGATTGTTGCCAGATAAAAGATATAGTTACAATTTTGACCGCATGTGCCGCTTAGCGATTTTATCTTTTGACTTAACTCCCCGTATGCCGGGGGGTTTTTAAAATCCATCGTGAAATAATTGAGCTTTTCTATGAATTCATTTACCGTCTTTTCCTCAGCTTTGCTGTCATATTTATTCAAAGCTTCTTTCATCAATCCTCTGAAATCCAAATCACTTATTTCCGAACTTGAGGTACCTAAGACGGCAAACTTTTCAGGAAGGTTGTTCTGTTTATACAGCTCGAAGATAGCAGGTATTAATTTTCTTTTTGTAAGGTCACCAGAGGCGCCAAATATTATTATTACACAATTATCGGGTTTCTTCAAATTACTTCCTTTATCTTTTTATTTGTTATCCTTTACAACTCTGTGTCCGCCAAACTGATTCCTTAAAGCTGCTAAAACTTTCATCGCAAATGAATCTTCCTGCCTTGATCTGAAGCGGTTGAAGAGGGATGCAGTAATAACATGCGCAGGAACGTTCTGCTCAATTGCCGCTTCTACAGTCCATTTCCCTTCACCGCTGTCTTCAACATACCCTTTGATGGATTCAAGCTTTGGGTCCTCCTTAAATGCATTTACTGCAAGCTCCAGCAGCCACGATTGAACCACACTGCCATGTGTCCAGCCGCTTGCTACTGCAGTTATATCTATATCAAATGGGGATGTATTAAGTATCTCAAATCCTTCCGCATATGACTGCATCATACCATATTCAATTCCGTTATGCACCATTTTTACATAATGCCCTGCACCACTTGTACCGCAATATGTGTACCCGTCTACAGGTGCAAGTGACCTGAATACTGGATAAACATACTCAACTGCAGCTTTGTTTCCGCCAGTCATCAGGCTGTAACCGTTTTTGAGTCCCCACAACCCGCCGCTCGTACCGCAATCTATGTAGTCTATTCCCATCTCAGCAAGTATATTTCCCCGCTCACGGGTTTCCTTCCAATTAGAGTTTCCGCCATCTATGATGATATCACCGGGTTTCATTAATTCAGCAAGTCCTTTAATATTTTCATCAACCGGAGTACCGGAAGGAACCATAAGCCATACGATTTTCCTTTCTGGCAATTTTTGTATAACATCACTGAGTGATAAAGCTGCAATTGCGCCTCTGGTAACGGCAAGTTCAATTTCGGGAGTAGTTTTATTATAAACAACAATCTCGTGACCGTCTCTTAACAGGCGTTCTACCATATTACCGCCCATTTTTCCAAGTCCAATGAAACCTATTCTCATTTTAAATTCTCCAATTACACTAATTTATGTTTATTTCCATTACTTCTTATAAATATATAACAACTTGTTTAAGCATAAAAGTCACAGTAAATTCAGTTATTTTCCTGATATGGAAAGATCTATTAATCCGGATAACAATCAAGAAATCAATTGATATTGGTCATATTATTCATTTCAATCATAATTTATATTTGAGAATCAAAGAATATTGCGTGTTTAACTGTAATTTGGAGGGTTGGAGAAATAGTATATCTGCCTGTTCTACGAATGGGGGTTACCAAAATGCCAATGAAAATTTCTAATCAATGTATAAATTGCGGGATTTGCGAAATACTATGCCCTTACAGCGCAATCTACCCCGCCGGAGTGAATTGGCGAAAAATTCACAACAGGTATTTTGTGTATTGTGATGAATCATTAGCGCACGATGATTTCTGGTCAACTAAGCATTACTATGTTGTACCTGATAAGTGTACTGAGTGTGTTGGTAAATATCCGGAACCCATTTGTAAAACTGCATGTACTAAAAACGGTATCACTAATGACCGCGAACATTCGGAAAGTGAAGAGCATTTGTTTGCCAAGAAAGAGTATCTTGAAACAATGTCCGGTTGGATTTAATGATGATACGCTAAGGACTAATTTGACTGCCTGAATATAGATAATATTTTGAAAAGGATAAACATTTAATTATTTATTCTATTTTTAGCCTGTCTATTTTCCAGATTTCATCCGAATATTCCCTGATAGCCCTATCGCTCGAAAATTTTTCCATTCTTGCAGAATTTATTATGGACATCTTCGTCCACATTTCAGTATTCATATAAGCTAGCTCAACCCTGCTCTGTGATGTTGCGTATGCTTCAAAATCTTTCATCACAAAATAATAGTCCCTGTACAGTAATTCATTTACTATTTGGTCAAATATGCCTGGCTCGGATTTATTGAAGTAATTGGCTTTGAGCATATCAATAATAAGCTTCAGATCCGGGTTTGATTCGTAATATTTTATGGGAGTATAGCCATCCTTTCTAGCAGCTATTATCTCATCTGCGGTCATACCGAATATAAAAATATTATCGTCACCCACTTCGCTTTTAATTTCAACATTGGCTCCGTCCAGTGTTCCAATAGTTAAGGCTCCGTTTAATGCAAATTTCATATTCCCGGTACCGGATGCTTCAAATCCTGCTGTGGATATCTGCTCGGATAGATCACTTGCCGGAATAATCCTTTCAGCAAGTGTTACGCCATAATTTTTTATGAAAAGTATTTTCAGTTTATTGCCAATATCAGGATCATTGTTTACATGCTCAGCTACGGAATTTATCAGCTTTATTATCAGCTTGGCCATAGAATAAGAAGGCGCTGCCTTACCACCGAAGATTATGGTTCGGGGTACAAATAATTCATCCGGACTGGTTTTTATTCTGTTATATAAAGAAATTACATGAAGAATATTCAAAAGCTGACGTTTGTATTCATGGAAACGTTTGACCTGTGAATCAAACAAAGAATCCGGGTTTATTTTTACGTTATGATTCCTGCTGATAAAATCAATAAGCCTCAACTTATTATTCTTTTTTATTGTACGCCATTTTTGTCTGAACTTATCATCATCGAGAAAATTTTCTATATTTCTCAGTTCTTTCAGATCTGTTATCCATTTGTTCCCTATTTTTGAAGTGATCAGTTCTGAGAGCTCGGGGTTAGCCTGAAGTAAAAATCTGCGGATTGAAATTCCGTTGGTTTTATTGTTGAATTTCCCCGGCATAAATTTATCCATATTAGGGAAAATATATTTCCTCAGTATTTCGGTATGAAGTTCTGCGACACCATTTGTAGAATGGCTCCCAACTATTGCCAGGTTTGCCATTTTAATGCTGTTGCCTCCGGAATCATTCCTGACAATAGCCATTTTGGAGATTATACTCTCATCCGTGCTGTATTTTTCTTTTATGTCATTTACAAAACGCCTGTTGATTTCGTTTATTATCTGCATGTGGCGGGGTAACAGCGCCTGGAGCAGGCTCTGGGACCACTCTTCCAGCGCCTCAGGTACAATGGTATGATTTGTGTATCCAAAAACTTTCTGGGTTATATCCCATGCATCTGTCCACTCCAATCCTTCATCATCCATTAAGATTCTCATTAAATCAGCTATTGCTATGGCAGGGTGTGTATCATTCAATTGTATTGCTGCTTTATCCGGAAGCAATCTAAAATCAGTGTTATGCAGTTTAAAATTATACATTATATCCTGCAGAGTCGCAGATACAAAAAAATACTGCTGCCGAAGCCTTAATATTTTGCCCTGTGGGATTGAATCATTGGGATATAATACCTTTGAAATAGTTTCGGTAAGATTTTTATTCTCCACTGCTGAAAGATAATTACCCTGGTTAAAATTATTCAGGTTAAACTCGTCGGTTGATTTTGCCTGCCAAAGCCTTAATGTGTTAACAGTCCTGTTTTGGTATCCCGGTACCGGAACGTCATTGGCAATTGCAAGTACGTCATCTGTATTTATCCAGGTATATCTTGTTCTTCCCGTTTCATCAAAATAAGTTGATACTGCCCCGTTAAACTGAATTCTGTATGTAAATTCGGGACGCAGGATTTTCCATGGATTGCCGTATCTCAGCCAGTGGTCAGGCTTTTCTATCTGGTAGCCGTTTTCTATATCCTGCTCAAATATTCCGTATTCGTATAAAATGCCGTATCCGTAAGCCGGCAGCTCAAGTGTAGCAAGTGACTCCATATAACACGCAGCAAGCCTCCCTAGACCTCCATTGCCAAGGCCCATATCGGGCTCTTCACGCATTATCTTATCTATATCATAACCAAAGCTTTCAAGCAGCTGTTTACATTCTTCGTAGAGCCCGAGGTTTATTAATGAATTGCCAAGCAGGCTGCCCATCAAGAATTCAAGAGAGAGATAATTAATTTTCTTAACATTGTTCTCGTTATATTCACTCTGAGTTTTCAGCCAGTTTCTCGTTAACCTGTCTCTTACAGCAAGTGCGATTGCTTCAAGTATATCGTGATCCGTTACAGTCGTCCTGTCTTTTACAAGATCAAACTCCAAACGTTCGGCAAATTGAGTTATTAAAGAACTTTGCTTAACTTTGGCTCCGTCAGTAAAAAATATAGAATTATTCTTTTTGTTCATCTTTTAAATTAAAATTATCCATTTTGAGTAATCCAAAATGTTTAACAAGGGTAAGTAAAACGCCTCGAATTTAAGATTTATATATAAAATCCTTTTCAATATCTGTGAATAGCTTTGCTTCCAGATCTTTTGGTGAGACAAGTGGTTCAGTTATATTCCAGTCTATATTGAGGTCTTTATCGCTGAATAATATTGCTCTTTCACTAGCTTTGTCGTAATAGTTTGTACACTTATAATGGAAAATAGCGGAATCCGATAGCACCGAGAACCCATGTGCAAAGCCCGGGGGTATCCATAATTGCTCATGGTTATCCTCTGAAAGCTCCGTTGCTACATATTTGCCAAAAGTGGGGGAGCCGAACCTGATATCAACAGCTACATCAAGCACCCTTCCGTAAACAACCTGGCAAAGTTTGCCCTGTGCAAATTCACCAACCTGGTAATGTAGGCCCCGCAGAGTATGTTTCTTTGATTTCGAAATATTATCCTGTACAAAATCATAGTCGATTCCTCTTGAGGCAAATATTTTTTTCCTGAATGACTCGAGGAAATATCCTCTGTCATCACCTAAAACTTTTGGGGTGATTATCAGTACATCTTTAATTTTCGTTTCCTGTATATCCATTATCTGTCCGAATATTATTTATTTCTATCTGAAAGTATTTTAGATAAATATTCCCTGTATGCGCATTTGGGCATATCAATAATTACTTTCTCAAAGCCCTTTAAATCAACGAAATTCATATGAAGCGCTATTTCTTCAAGACATGCAACTTTAAGCCCCTGCCTGTCTTCAATTGCGCCAAAGAAGTTTGAAGCCTGCAGTAACGATTCCGGTGTACCGGTATCCAGCCATGCAACACCACGGCTAATTTTTTCTACATTTAGCTCGCCTTGCTTCAGGTACACATTATTTACATCTGTTATTTCAAGCTCTCCTCTTGGGGATGGTTTCAGATTCTTTGAGATCTCTACAACTTTGTTATCATATACATATAAACCCGGAACAGCGAAATCTGATTTTGGCTTACTCGGTTTTTCTTCAATTGAAATTGCTTTGCCTTTATCATCAAACTCAACGATACCGTACCTTTCCGGGTCAGTTACCCTGTAGCCAAAAACTGTAGCCCCTGTATTACGTTCCAAAGCCCTATGAAAAAAATCAAGATGGCCATAGAAGATATTATCTCCTAAAATAAGTGTCACGCTATCACTGCCTATGAACTTATCACCTAATAGGAAAGATTCAGCTATACCGTTTGGGGCGGTTTGAAGAGCATATTCAATATTAAGTCCCAAATGCTTTCCATCCTGAAACAACTTCTTGTAGAAGGGGATTGTCTCCTCATTTGAAATTATCAGTATATCCTTAATCCCTCCAAGCATTAAGATAGAAAGTGGATAGTAAATCAGTGGTTTATCATATATTAAGGTAAGCTGCTTACTGTAGAGTTGTGAAATTGGGTACATTCTTGAACCTGCACCGCCCGCTAATATAATGCCTTTCATGGTGTTTTCCGGTTTCGTGTAATTTTGGGATTAATAATCCGTAAAGATAATTTTACTAATTATATATTACAATGAAATAAGTAAAAACAGCTAAATTAGCCATATTTCCTCAGTCATTAAATATTCTTATTTTAGTTTGATTATAATTCTTATTTTTACGGGATGAAAACGATAGAATTCAGATTCTTAAATAAAAGAGGCATATCTCTTGCCGGAAAGCTTGATACACCGGATGATGGGATTATCTCAGCCTATGCCTTATATGCCCATTGTTTCACTTGTTCAATGGAGCTTAAAGCTATTGCAAACATAAACGGTGCATTAACTGACCATGGAATTGCAGTTATGAGATTTGATATGACAGGTATTGGTGAAAGTGAAGGCAGTTTTCCGGATTCAAATTTTACTACACAGATTGAAGATGTACTCTCAGCTGCTAAGTATCTTGAAGAAAATTATGAATCGCCAAAAATGCTGATTGGACACTCAATGGGAGGAAGCGCTGTGCTTTTTGCTGCGCCCCAAATACCACAGGTTAAAGCTATTGTTACAATTGCATCACCTGAAGAACCTGCATACCTTTCTATCAAATTAAAGAGAACTAAAGCCCGTTGTATTAAAAGCGGAATTTCAGAAACTGAAATAGGCGGCACTAAATTTACTTTTAAGCCGCAATTCTTTGCAGATATTGAAAGTTACAATTTGGGTGAGTTGCAAGAGAATATACACGTCCCATACCTTATTATGCACTCAACTGTTGATACCTATTCTGATATTACAAATGCAGAAGGTTTATTCAAAAAAGCTAACCAACCAAAGAGTTTCATATCACTGGATGATATTGATCATTTAATGCTTAAGAAAGAAGACGCTGAATATGTGGGTAATTTAATTGCTGTATGGGCAGGAAAGTATATTCTTTAATACCAAGTGTTGCGGGGAATATTAAAAAACCCGAAAGCTAATCAATAAACTTTCGGGTTTAGCATGAAAAAAAATCGGCAAACTGCGGGTTTCTAAAGGAGAAAACAATACAGGAGGAAATCTGCGAGAATAGCGATTTCACACGCTGCTTACCAGGAGGCAGTCTAGGTAAGCAGCTTTATGTTACCATCCCACAGTCTGCCAACTATAATAACACAACTCAGATTAAAATAATTTCAATCAAATATAAAAAATACCGGTTTTTAACGAAATGTTTTGAATATCTAATGAAATATCGGTATATTTAGCAAAATTATGCAGGAAAATGAGTTTTTTAAGGATAAAGATAACTTTACCGAGGCCGAAAAACAGAGGGCTTCGCATAGTCTTTGGTATTATTCCTGGATAAGATTTAAACGCAATAAACTGGCAATGGCCGGTTTAATAACCCTTTCACTCTTAATACTTGTAGCACTAACTGCCGGAATACTCGCGCCAAATGATCCAAATGACCAGACCTTAGAATATGCAACAAAACCTTCAGGGTTTGTTGGTAATGTTATTGTAAAAAAAGCGCTTGATGGCTCAGATTTTATCCCGATCAAGAAAATATCTAAAGTTTCAGCAGATTCTGTTTTTTATTCCGATTACAGCGGACTGGATAAATCAATTTCAAAAACTGAATTGATCAGCAGTGATGAATCCAATTGGCATATTGAACCAAAGTATCAGCTGGGTACAGATAGGTACGGACGCGATATATTAAGCCGCCTCATTTATGGCAGCAGGATCAGCTTATCGGTTGGTGTAATTTCTGAGAGCATTGCCATTTTCATTGGGGTATTTCTCGGTGCTCTTGCAGGTTATTTCCGCGGGAAAACTGATGCTGTTATCATGTGGTTCATTAATGTTGTGTGGTCATTTCCTTCAATATTATTTATCATTGCTCTCTCAGTAGTACTGGGTAAAGGATTCTGGCAGTCATTTGTTGCTATTGGTTTAACAGGATGGGTTGATATTGCAAGGATCGTAAGGGGACAATTCTTTTCTTTGCGTGAAACTGAATATGTTGAAGCAACCCGCGCCCTGGGCTACAGGCCAACTAGAATTATCTTCAGGCACATTCTGCCTAATACGATCGGTCCAATAATTGTAACTGGTACAGCGGGTTTGGCTACATCAATAATTTTCGAAGCCAGTTTAAGCTTTCTTGGGCTGGGCGTACAGCCGCCGACAGCAAGCTGGGGGCAAATGGTATTTGACGGATACAAATATATTGTTGCAGGAACGAACTATGGTTTGGCGCTTTATCCTTCTCTTGCTATTATGATAACGGTATTTGCTGTTAACCTGATTGGTGACGGCCTAAGAGATGCCTTTGATCCCAGGATGAGAAGATAGTTTTTTTGCAGACATATTCAAAATGAATAAAAGCTCTTATTGGAGTATTAGTAAAATGTTTTTAATTAATAAATGAAAGATCTTAAACACTTATATTTTCTTACTAAAATTGACGGCTTAGGCACAGTAAGGATAAAAAGGCTTCTCGATAAATTCGGTTCGGCAGAAAATGTTTTTGATGCCAAACCGGATGAGATAACTGAAGTTGAAAATATCAGCGGAAAGACCGCTCTTTCTATTATTGATTCTGTTAAATCTCATACTGAGTTTGAAAATAATTTTGAGGAGCTCTTAGCCAAAGCGGAAAAACTTAATATTAAAATTTTACCGCTCACAGATAGTGACTATCCGGAACTATTGAAAAGGATCTATGACCCTCCGCTTATACTCTATGTAAGAGGCAAATATGACAAAAGTAAGCTTGTTAATTCAATTGGGATAGTTGGTACAAGAAAGCCCAGTGATTACGGTAAGAAGATGTCAGAAAGATTTGCGGTTGAGCTTTCAACTGCCGGAATTTCGGTAATAAGCGGTTTTGCCAGGGGAGTGGATACAATTGCACACAAAGCAGTGTTATCTAATAAAGGGGCAATGGGAAAGACTGCGGCAGTTTTTGGATGCGGTGTTGATGTTATTTATCCGCCGGAAAATAAGAAGTTGTATGAAGAAATGCTTGAAAACGGAATTTTGATGTCTGAATACGATATATCAGCATTTCCAGATGCGGTTAACTTTCCCAAGAGGAACAGAATCATAAGCGGTTTATCATTTGGTACTATTGTAATTGAAAGCGATATTGATGGAGGTGCCCTTATAACAGCAAGAACAGCGCTTGACCAGTCAAGGGAAGTGTTTGCTGTACCGGGTTATATTACATCAAAAGTGAGCCATGGTACAAATGCATTAATTAAGAACGGGCAGGCCAAGCTGGTTGAAAATATTGATGATATACTTGTTGAAATAAGCAATAAACTGGTTGGATTAAAAATTAATAGTAACGGACATTCCATAAATGAAGTTAAAATGTCCCCAGAGCTAACTGGGAATGAAAAGCTGATTTATGATGCTTTTTTAATGACTCTCGAGCCCCTTCATATCGATGCAATCTCAGAGAAATCGGGATTGAATATATCAGATTCATTGGTCACTTTGCTTAATCTTGAGTTTAAGAACTGCATTGAGCAATTACCCGGAAAAAGATTCAAAATCAAAAATTGATCATTAATAATTATAAATAGATTGTTAAAGAATACACAAGGACAGGTATTACAGCAAAAGCTTTCTCCCCAGGCTATACAGGCGCAGCTATTGCTTGCAATACCAACTATGGCGCTTGAGCAGGAAGTAAAAAAGCAGCTTGAAGATAACCCTGTTCTGGAAGACAGCATTGATGCCGATAAACAACAGGAGCAGGAAAACGGTGAATTGGATAATTATGATACTGAAAGCTGGTCTGAAAATTACAACAGCAGAAATTATAAAAATAATGATTTCTCAGGCAGTGATGAAGAAAGAACAGAGTTCCTTATCAATAAACAGGCAAGGTCCAGGGAAACACCGATTGAACAGGTTTATAAGCTTGGCCTCCCCGCGGAGCACTTATTAATTGCTGAGGAAATTCTCGGCAATCTTGAAGATGATGGTTATCTGCGGCTTACACTAGAAGAAATACTTGAAGATATTAATGAAAAATATCATATAGGTTCAACAATTGAGGATATTAAGCATGTTTTAAAAATAGTACAAAAACTTGATCCTGTTGGTATTGCAGCAAGGAACCTGCAGGAATGCTTATCAATACAATTAAATGACGCCGCAAACGACTTAGATGATACCCAGAGAGAGTTGTGCCTCAAAATGATAAACGAGTATTTTGAAGAATTCAGGCACAAACATTTTGAAAAGCTTTCAAAACTTCTTAATGTTCCCATGGAGAAGATTAATGAACTATTTGAAATTATCCACAAGCTAAATCCTGCGCCCGGAAAGCAGGATGTTGCCGCAGATTATATTAATCCCGATTTTATTGTTAAGGAAGATAACGGGAATTTAACAGTTGAGTTAACAGGTGATTCCGGACCGGGAATAAGGATCAGTAGAAAATATCTTGAAATGCTTAAAGATAAAAAAACCCAGAAGGATACCAAAGAATTTCTTAAGAACAAAGTTGAATCAGCAAGGTGGTTTATAAATGCAATTGAATCACGCAGGGAAACTATGCTGAAGGTTATGAATGCTATAGTTGAAAGGCAGAAAGAATTTTTCTGTTCTCATGGCGAGAATTTAAAGCCAATGTTCGAAAAGGATATTGCTGAGAATATAAGTATGGATATATCCACTATCAGCAGGGTAGTAAGGGGTAAGTATGTTCAGACTGATTTCGGTATATTTGAGCTGAAATACTTCTTTTCTACCGGAATGAAGACACAGGGTGGCGAAGATGTTTCCAACAAGATCTATATGGTTAAAATAAGGGAAATGATAGAAAATGAAAATAAATCAAAACCCCTGAGTGATGATAAAATAGCGGAAATTATGAACAGCGATGGCTTTAATTTAGCCCGGAGAACCGTCGCCAAGTATAGAGAAAACATGAAGATACCTAAGGCTTCATTAAGAAGAAAAATAATATTGAACTAGTTATAATATTATTGAATATTTGTTATATATAGGAATTATTTGAATAAGAATGTGATTTTGTTAGTATAAAGAACTATTTTAGGAGCATAATTGAAAAACAAAATTTTAAGTACCACAGTTATTGGTTTAATTAAAGAGGGTAAAGCTGCTATGGGAAGCGATGGGCAAGTCACAGTCGCCAACACAGTTTTAAAACACAATACAAAAAAAGTAAGGAAAATTTATAATAATAAAGTTCTGGCAGGATTTGCAGGCTCAACTGCAGATGCTCTCACTTTATTCGAAAAATTTGAAGCTAAATTAGAACAGTATAAAGGAAACCTTCCAAGGGCCGCCGTAGAACTTGCAAAAGACTGGCGTACTGACCGGTATCTAAGAAGGCTTGAAGCCTTGCTTGCGGTTATGGATAGCAAAAATGCGTTTATTATCTCAGGTAACGGAGATGTTATTGAGCCTGATGACGGTATTGTTGCAATTGGCTCCGGTGGAAGCTATGCAACGGCAGCTGCAAGAATGCTTGTAAAGTACTCATCACTTTCCGCAGTTGATATTGTAAAGGAATCTCTTGATACTGCTGCAGATATATGTATATATACAAACCACAGCGTTACAATTGAAGAATTATAAATATAATCCTTTATTTTAATAAATTAGAAAGATAATTAATTTTACATGTCAGATAAAACAGAAGATAAAGTAACAGAAGAAAACATTCCCTCAGCCAAAGAAACAAAAAATGAACAGGTGCCTGTAAACGGTAAATCCGAAAAAAAACCACGCGCCAAAAGAGAAATAAAAACGAATGATAATATTCAGGACAAACATTTGCCAGATAAACATTTGCTCGATAAACAGCTGACTCCTTCACAAATTGTTGCCGAACTTGATAAGTATATTATCGGGCAGCACAATGCAAAGAAATCTGTGGCAATTGCCCTCAGGAACAGGTGGAGAAGAAAACAGATCCAGGACGGCCTGCGTGAAGAAATAATGCCGAACAATATTATACTTATTGGGCCCACGGGTGTTGGTAAAACCGAAATCGCAAGGCGATTGGCAAAACTTTCCAACGCTCCTTTTATTAAAGTAGAAGCATCAAAGTTCACTGAAGTTGGTTATGTTGGAAGAGATGTAGAGTCAATTGTGCGAGAGCTTACCGATCTTGGTGTTACAATGGTAAAATCTGAAAAGAGCATTGAAGTCCAGAAAAAAGCAGAATACCTTGCTGAAGAAAGAATACTTGATATTCTTATTCCGCCCGTAAAAAAGAAAACTGATGATGGTGCGGCAAGTCCTGCAACTCTCGGATTTGCCCCAGCCGTTGCAGTAGAAACAGAAAAGGAAGATAATTACAAGACCCGGGAGAAATTCCGTGATATGCTTCAAAAAGGCGAAATGGATGACCGGGTTATCGAAATTGATGTCAGTGGTGACGGTATGCCGATGATGCAGGTAATGGGTCCAATCGGGCTTGATGACCTTGGTGTAAACCTGCAGGACCTTTTCAGCAGTGTAATGCCTAAGAAGGTTAAGAAACGCAAAATGACTGTTAAGGAAGCAAGAGTTGTTTTAGTTCAGGAAGAAGCGCATAAGCTTATAGATATGGATACTGTTATAAAAGAAGCCATTGATAGAGTACAGGAATATGGAATAGTGTTCATTGATGAAATTGATAAAATTGCGGGACCTTCTTCTAAATCCCAGGGTCCGGATGTTTCACGAGAGGGTGTTCAAAGAGACCTGCTCCCAATCGTTGAAGGTTCAAGTGTTTCGACTAAATATGGAATGGTAAGAACTGATCACGTTCTCTTTATTGCCTCGGGCGCGTTTCATGTTTCCAAGCCCAGCGACTTGATACCTGAATTACAGGGAAGATTCCCTATTAGGGTAGAGCTGAACAGCTTAACAGAAGAAGATTTTGTAAAAATATTAACTCAGCCACAGAACGCATTGTTAAAGCAATATGAAGCATTACTGAAGGCTGAAGATATTGAGCTTGAATTTCTTGAGGATGGTATCCTTGAAGTTGCAAAAATTGCTGCTGAGGTAAATGAACAGGTCGAAAATATCGGGGCCAGAAGACTGCATACAATACTTTCAACTCTTCTTGAAGATATTTTGTATAATACGCCTGACCTGATAAAAGAAAAAAAGATAATAATTGATAAAAAAATGGTGGATGATAAGCTTAAAGACATTGTTAAAAACAGGGACTTGAGCAGGTATATTCTGTAATTATTTCGTATCTTTGTAATTATTGAGTTATAAATTGCATTCACTCAGGAGAAAATATATATGAAAATTACTTTAAAAACTCTTTTGCTTTTTGTGATTATTACAGGCAGTGTATTTTCACAACAAAATTCAGTTTTAAAGTTAAGCGGAAATAAGACTTCGTTGAAGGAAGTGGCAACTGAGAATCATCCTTCATTATTTAATGGATTCAACAAAGATTACCAGCTAAAAACCCGGAAAACAGTATCTACTTATTTTGGAGCTGGGTATTCTTTCATGATATTTACCAATAAGTATATGAGTACTGCATTCCCAATACTTGATACAAGGAACGGAAGCTTTTTAACTAATATTAATCTTTTTATCGGGTTTGCAATTGCAAAAGCTGTCACTTTAGAATTTTCACCTTCAATTTTATTTACAAGTAACAATAAGCAAGCTGACTATTCACTGTCTCCTTCTTATAATTCCGGAACTGGTATTTATCAGTATGCGCATACTTATACAAACGGCATAATTGCTTTGCCTATGGTTATAAACGCAAGATTTTTCCCGATGTTTAAACAAAAAGGCTTTGCACGTTTATTCTTTATTGGGGGTGGAATTGGCGCTGCATGGATAAGAGAAGAAAATGATGTTATATATAATAATACGCCGAACACATTTACTATTTATGGTAGCGGAAGTGAATATAGAACCGGTTTGACAACCAGTCAATGGGCTCCGATATTCAAAGTGATGACAGGCTTTACCGGTACAGGCGGACAATTTGGTTTTGGCGGAGAAGTAAGCTACAACATTATTCCCTTAAAACAGGATACATCTCAGCCATTTGCAACCAGGTTTGCAAAGGATTTTAACAGCGTAGATATAACTTTAAGATTTTATTTCAGTTTATAAACAGTTAAAAATATTTTGAGCGGTGTGAAAACACCGCTTTTTTTATGCCCTATAAATCAGTTTCCAATCTATTCTAAATCATAGGATTCGGAATGCGTGGTGTATTATATTAGGGTATACTGCCTCACCTCATTTTCTATTTACAATTATTTATTAAAGGAGATAGTTATGAATCATATATCCAGATTTATGTTAACTTTATTCATGATAAGTATCTTTTTCAACTTTTCATATTCACAGCAATATGTATTGTTGGGCTGGAATGACCTGGGAATGCATTGCTCCAATAAGGATTTTTCGAAGATGGCAGTTTTGCCGCCATATAATAATGTATTTGCCCAGCTTATCAAGAAGCAAAGCGGGCAGCCGCCGCAAATTGTGACAACAGGGTTTACTATTGAATACTCCATCCCCGGCAATACTTATTCTGTCGGAAAAACTAATTTCTGGACTTATGCTCAGGCTCTCTTTGGATTATCAGTTCCGCTTCCAAATAATATTGGGTTAACCGGCAAAGGGCTTACGGGCCTTCTTGATATGTCAAACGTTTACTTTAGTGTCCATGGAGTTCCAAATACACCGTATGCAGATGCTGACCTTGTTAATGAAAGGCCGTTCCAGACATTTCATCTTGTAGCAAGAGAAAACGGGAATATATTAACATATACCGATAACGTAATTCCCGTAAGCAATGAAATTGGCTGTGTACAAAGCGGATGCCATACTTCAGAACAGTCCATAAAGAATGAGCATGAAAGTGTTCCTGGGTTTAACCAGAACGGTCCCGAGCTGTGCGCAAGATGCCATGCATCAAACGCCCTGGGAACTGTTGGTGATCCGGTTGCAAAATCATTTTCATTCAGAATACACGAAAAACACAAAGATATTCAGCCGGTAAACAGTATAACAACATGTTATAAATGCCATCCAGGTCCCAATACACAATGCTTCCGGGATATTATGAAATCTAACAACATGATTTGCCAGAATTGCCACGGTACGATGACAAATATTGCCAGCTCAATTGAATCAGGCAGAAGACCCTGGCTGGATGAACCGAAGTGCGGCAGTACACAATGTCATGGAAGTAATTTCGCAGAAGAACCAAATAAGCTGTACAGGGAATCTAAAGGTCATGGCGGTTTATTCTGTTCTTCGTGTCACGGCAGCCCGCATGCCATTTATCCAACAACACAGCCCAATGATAACCTACAAAGCATCAGGGTCCAGGGTCACGCAGGTAAAATTAATGATTGCATGGTTTGTCATTCAACTCCTCCTACCGGGGCAGGTCCCCATGGTGTTTTGTTTATAGGTATAATAAAAATTGGTGAAGAAATACCTGTAGAATATAATTTATTCCAAAATTATCCCAACCCGTTTAACCCGGCAACAACAATAAAATTTGAAATTCCCAAGCGGTCATTTGTCAATCTCAAAGTATTTGACGCATTGGGCAGGGAAGTGGAAGTTTTGGTAAATAGTACAATTGAGCCCGGTGTTTATTCAGCTAAATGGGATTCAGAAAAATTCAATTCAGGTGTTTATTTCTATATGTTAAAGACGGATAATATTCTTTTGAGTAAAAAAATGATTGTTGTTAAGTAAATATACTGGTTCTTAATAATGCAAAAAGGGAGCAATAGCTCCCTTTTGTTTAACAATTAAGTTTTCTAATTAATTAATCCTTAAGCATAGCTCTTGAAATAACAACTTTCTGAATTTCGGAGGTACCTTCGTAAATTTCGGTTATCTTTGCATCCCTTAAATATCTTTCAACAAGATACTCTCTTACATATCCGTAACCGCCATGAACCTGGATTGCTTCGAGCGCGTTATTTACGGCAGTTTTACTTGCAAGCAGTTTGCCCATTGCCGCTTCTTTTGCATAAGGCATTCCCTGGTCTTTTTTCCATGCTGCCATTAATACAAGGTTTCTTGCTGCTTCAACATTTGTTGCCATATCTGCGAGCTTAAACTGGATTGCCTGTAGGTTCGCAATTGGGTTACCAAAAGCCTTTCGTGTCTTTGCATAACGTGTTGAGGCCTCAAGTGATGCCTGTGCTATGCCGAGAGCCTGTGCGCCGATTCCAATCCTGCCGCCGTTCAATGTTTCCATTGCAATCTTAAATCCTGCCCCTTCTCCGCCAAGTAACTGGTCTTTGTGAATTCTGCAGCCGTTAAAGCTGACTGTGCATGTATCTGAGCTTCTTATTCCAAGTTTATCTTCTTTATGTCCTGTTTCGAGCCCCGGGGTTTCTTTATCAAGAAGGAAAG
Source organism: Ignavibacteria bacterium (assembly GCA_039933555.1). Classification (GTDB taxonomy): domain Bacteria; phylum Bacteroidota; class Ignavibacteria; order Tepidaquicellales; family OLB5; genus OLB5. Next base: position 3,931 of record JBDTNV010000020.1, on the reverse strand, counting down.
TTGAGATGCCTTTATGCCCTTTAGATTTATCTGTCATAGCCTGAACAAAATAAGTATCTGCATTCTTGCCGTTTGTTATCCAGTTCTTTATCCCGTCCAGCAGATAGTAGTCGCCGTCTTTTACAGCTTCTGTCTTTTGCTGGGTCGCGTCACTGCCGGCTTCAGGTTCAGATAGACAAAAACAACCGAGTTTAAGTCCCGAAGCAAGTGGTTTTAAGAATCTTTCCTTCTGCTCATCTGTACCCCATTGATTTATACCATGGCAAACCAATGAATTATTTACTGACATGATCACGCCTACAGAAGCGTCTACTTTTGATATTTCTTCAACTGCCAAAACATAACTTACGGCGTCAAATCCCGCTCCGCCCCATTCCGGCGGTACCATCATTCCCATGAAACCGAATTCGCCTAATTTCTTTATTATTTCAAAAGGAAACTCAGCCTTTATATCGCGTTCAATTGTTGTTGGCGCTATTTCATTTTGTGCAAAATCACGGGCTGTATCTCTTATCGCAATTTGTTCTTCGCTGAAATTAAGATCCATTATATTATTCTATTAATTGTTTTATTATTTCTTTGCGTAGTCGTAAAATCCTTTTCCCGATTTTCTACCTAAATACCCGGCTGCCACCATTTTCTTTAGTAATGGGCATGGGCGGTATTTTGAATCACCCAAACCGTTATGAAGAACCTCCATTATAGATAAACATACGTCAAGTCCGATGAAATCAGCAAGCGTTAATGGACCCATAGGGTGAGCCATACCAAGCTTCATAACGTTATCGATAGCCTCAGGTGTTGCAACACCTTCCATTACGCAGTACATCGCTTCATTAAGCATGGGTAGCAGTATCCTGTTTGAAATAAAACCTGGATAGTCATTAACTTCAACCGGTACTTTATCAATTTTTTCAGAAAGCTCTTTAATTAAAGCATATGTATCATTGCTTGTTGCCAGCCCGCGGATAACTTCTATCAGCTTCATAACAGGCACTGGATTCATAAAGTGCATGCCTATGACTTTATCCGGCCGGCTTGTGTATGCCGCGATTTCTGTGATTGATATTGAAGAAGTATTGCTTGCAAGGATAGCCTCAGGTTTACAGTTCTCGTCAAGAGTTTTGAATATATCCTTCTTAATTGCAAAATTTTCAGTTGCGGCTTCTATTACCAGGTCAGAATCCTTAGCATCAGTTAGCTTTGTCGATGTACTTATATTCGCAAGGGCAGAATCCATTTTATCCTTTGTAATCGCTTCCTTCTTTAGCTGTCTTTCAAGATTGCCGGTGATTGTTTTTATTGACCTGTCAAGAAATTCCTGCTTAATATCAATTAATGTTACCTTGTATCCAAATAAAGCAAATACATGGGCAATCCCGTTACCCATCGTTCCTGAACCTACCACTGCTATGTTATGAATGCTCATTTTTTAAAATGTTCTCCGTCTTTGTAATACTGAACTTGTTTCAGCATCTGTACATAAATTTGGAAAGACCCTGAAACAAGTTCAGGGAGACATTGTTGTTAGATTTTTTCAATTATTAATGCGGTTGCTTCGCCCCCGCCATTACATAGTGTTACAAGACCGTATTTTTTATTCAGTCTGTGTAAATTATAGATTAATGTTATCAGCAGTCTTGAGCCTGATGCGCCAATAGGATGACCAATTGCAACTGCGCCGCCTGTTACGTTTACTTTTGCCGGATCAAGTCCTGCAATCTGGTTTACTGCGCAGCTTACAACGGCAAACGCTTCGTTTATTTCAAAGAGGTCTATATCTTCCTTCTTTAAACCTGCTTTTTTGCAGACTTTATCAATTACATAACCCGGAGCAGTTGTGAACCATTCAGGCGCATGTGAATGAGTTGCCTGTGCAATTATTCTTGCTATTGGTTTTGCTCCTTCTGATGCAGCCCTTTCCTTTGACATTATTACAACAGCTCCTGCGCCATCATTTATGCTTGATGCATTGAAAGCTGTGATTGTCCCATCTTTTGCGAAAACAGGCTTCAGTGAAAATGCTTTTTCAAAATTTACTTTACCCGGGTCTTCATCCGTATCAAACAATGTTACATTTCCTTTTCTGTCTTTAATCTCAACAGGAACTGTCGCTTCTTTAAAGTAACCATTTTTTATTGCTTCGAGCGCTTTTTCGTATGAACCTTTTGCATAATCATCCTGCATTTGGCGTGTTACTTTATACTCAACCGCGCACATTTCGCCAAGATTGCCCATGTGTTTATTGCCGTATGGATCCCATAGACCGTCATGTATCATCAGGTCGATTATCTCACCGTTTCCCATCCTGTAACCATTACGCGCTTTCTTAAGAATGTATGGAGCGTTTGTCATGGATTCCATTCCGCCTGCAACAATAATTTCAGCATCTCCGGCTTTAATAGCCTGCTCACCCAGCATAACGGATTTTAAACCTGAACCGCATACTTTATTGATCGTTGTTGCTGAAACTGTATTCGGTATTCCGGCTGCTATTGATGCCTGTCTGGCAGGTGCCTGTCCAATACCGCCCTGAAGAACATTACCCATTAAAACTTCATCAATTTCCTCTGACTTGATCCCGGCTCTTTTTACTGCTTCTTTAATTGCTATTGCGCCAAGCTCAGGTGCTGTAAACCCGCTTAGACTGCCGTTAAACGCTCCAACTGCAGTGCGCGCTCCAGATACTATTACTACTTCCTTCATTTTATGTGTACCTTATATGATATTTGATTAATAATTTATGTTTTATTGTTTGCGCTTGCTGAATTAATAATTTGAACAAATTTTTCTACATCAAGTGATGCGCCGCCGATCAATCCGCCGTTTACAGTTTGAGCTGCGAATAACTCCTTGGCATTTTCCGGGGTAACGCTGCCGCCGTAAATTATCTTCGTGTTCTTTGCAACTTCTTCGTTGTAGAGCTTCTTAAGTTTTTTTCTTAAGAAATTGTGAACATTTTCAACCTGGTGAGCGGTCGCATTTTTACCCGTGCCAATAGCCCAAATAGGTTCATATGCAATTGTAATATTTGCAATGCCTTCTTCGCTTACGTGCTGGAGACATGCATTTAGCTGCTCTTCAATTATTGGCTCGGTCAGTTTATCTTCATGCTCCTGAAGATTTTCGCCAATACAAAGTATGGGTCGTAAGCCTTCATCAAGCGCTTTTAATACTTTCTTATTTATAATTGAATTAGTCTCACTAAAATACTGCCTGCGCTCTGAGTGGCCGAGTATTACATACTTACACCCGCATGATTTGAGCATTCCTGCAGAAATTTCTCCGGTGTATGCGCCAATTGTTTCGAAATACATGTTCTGCGCGCCAAGTTTTATCTGGGTTCCGTTAATTTTTTTATACACTGCTTCAAGTGATGTAAACGGGGGACACAGAATAATATCCGCATCAATCACTTTATGTTTTTCTATGTATAGTTTCAGCTCATCTGCAAACTGCTGTGACTGAACAAGCCCCTTGTTCATCTTCCAGTTTGCGATAATTACTTTTTTCTGCGGCATTTTATACTCTCCATTAGCTTACGGTTACTTGCCGTTTGCAATTTATCCTAAATTAGAAATTAATAATTCGTTTACTGCTTTGGGGTTAGCTTTGCCTTTGGATTCTTTCATTACTTTCCCGACAAATAAACCAAGCAATTTTGTTTCACCTTCTTTATATCTTTTTACTTCGTTTGGATTTTCTTCTATAACCTTCTTAACAATACTTTCTATCTCAGATGTATCTGTTACCTGTAACAGATTTTTTACTTTTACAATTACTTCAGGGTTTTGCTTTTCGTCATCATTCCGCGGCGAATTCAACATTTCCGCAAAGACTTCCTTTGCAATATTGTTAGAAATTTTACCTTCTGCAATCAAATTAATTAATGATGCAAGGTTCTTTTCATTTACATTGAACTCAGTTATAT
>JBDTNV010000019.1:0-29308 GCA_039933555.1 Ignavibacteria bacterium | reverse complement strand
TATTGCCATTTCCAACCGGTTCATTTGAAGCATATACAAGATATAATCTTCCTCTGAATGGTCCATTGCTGTTATCCATTGCAATCATGGGATAAGGCCTTGTCCTAGCGTTGTTGATTACAAGTCTGCCCGCAGTATTTAAAGTTCCTACATACCCGGCTACATTTAAAGTTGAAACATTTGCTGTAAATGTTGCGCCGCCATCAAGTGAACGATGAAAATTATATACACATGGTACTGTTGAACCTGTATTTGTTACGTAAATAACACAACCACCATTTGTAGTCCCGTTTGGACCTACTGCGATCATAGTTCCGGGTACTGTGTTAGATGAAGAAAAAGTCGTCGTCCAGCTTGCATTTCCGTTTGTACTTCTGGCAAAACTACCCGGGGTTTCTGCTGCATAAAGATATCCGCCATATGGGCCATTCGTCTGGTCGGCTGTTAGTGTGTTTCTGTCATTTCCTGAAACTGATAGAACACCTGCACTCCAGTTATTACCGTTATTAGTCGATTTATAGACATACTGTCCGTTAACACCTGAAGCATAATACAAATTGCCATTATTATCATATGCTGACCACGGGTCACAGCATGTACCGCCAGCATAAGAGGGCTGAACTAATGCCCAGTTTAAACCGCCATCGGTTGTATTCCGAGCATTCTGTGGACTGCCGTTTACACCGAAAAACATCCATAAAGGATTGTTTGGGTTAGCTGAACCCATCTGCTCTGCAAAATCCACTCCTATGAATGAATTATCATATCCTAATGCATCTGTTACAATTGCGTCAGTTCCACTATGATCATGAGGCATCTGTAGGTATTTAAGATAAGCGTCACGGGTTGGTTTATCTCTCAACGGATTATTATCATCCGAAAAATTATATCCGTTATAGTCCTGTGCCTGAAATATCAGAACTCCCGCTGTAGCTATAAAGCAAAGCAGTAAAATTTTAGTGAAATTTTTCATTCTGTGATTGGTTAGTTTGTTGGAAAATGTATATTAATTTTGCTAAATATATAAGCATTTCTCTATATATGCAATAGTTTTTGCAAGGATAAACGATTTAGATAAAATATGGGTTTTAAGGGCAAAATTAAGTGTGAAATATATACCTGATTCCAAGAATCTAAAGAGCCGGTCATTGTTTACCCGGCTCTAAGAAATATCATTTTACTTCACTTTATAGTCCCAAAAACAGGATTTCTGATATAATAGCCGCTGCTATTTTATCATCAACATCTTTTTTGTCGAAATAACTTTACTATCGGCAACCATTGAATAAAAATACGTGCCGTCCCGCAAAGCGGGATTTCGTTCAGCTCAAACCTGAGCTGAACTCAACTCGCTATTTCACCATTATCATTTTCTTTAATTCAACGAAATTTTCTGTCTGAATTCTATAATAATAAATTCCTGAAGCATAATTTCTTCCATTCCATTCTACTTCATATGTCCCTGGTTTTAACTGCTGGTTTACTAGAGTTTCAACTTCTTTGCCAAGAATATCAAACACCACCAGCTTTACGTTTGACGTTTGACTTTTGACGTTTGACGGAATAGCAAAGCGAATAGTAGTTACAGGGTTAAACGGATTAGGGTAATTCTGTGATATCGAAAATTTATCCGCAATGGTGCTGATATTAATTATACCTATTGGATTATATACTCTTACATTCTTATTCGGGCTCCAGTTCCACTGGTCACCTGTATTATTTGTATCATTATTCGTGCTGTTTGAAGTTGCAAATAATGTATCCATAACAGGGTTTGCGGGTGCAGTATATTTGAATAGCCATGAAACAGTATCATTAGTAAAGAATCTTGGCTCGGTGTGGGTAAGTTCATTGTTGGAAGTATCTCTCTGTGTATTCCATCCCGGAATTGTATCTAGTCTTCCATATTGAGAAGCTACATTAAAACCGCCCCTTATTGCAGGGCCATGAGAAGTCTTGATCCTGAAAAATGCTGTTGTACCGGCAGGAACGCTATCAGGACCGATTATCTGTACCGTAACATTTGATGCCGCTGTATCTCCATGGCATATGCACCCGGAGTTCACCTGGTTTTTTCTGGTTGTCCCGGTAAACCCCCAGGGATACCAGATAAATGAATAAGCAAAAATACCAATGACAAATAAAACAAAGATGTAAATATAAATATTCTTAGAATTCAATTTCATTATTAATTAATTAATTATTGTTTCAAATTTATTCAATTTAATACAAATAATAAACCCCGATTACCTTACATAACCGGGGTTTAAAGTGTAAACTTATGTTTTTGTTATTTTACCAATATCATCTTTTTGGTATCAATCTTCTGTCCGTCAGCTGAAAGTGAGTAGAAGTAAATACCTGTAGCAAGATTTGAAGCGTTGAAATCTGCTGAATACTTGCCGGCATTTAAATTACCATTAAATACTACAGCAACTTCATTTCCAATTGCATCATATACTTTCAATGAAACGTATGATGATTTTGCAATATCATATTTGATCTGTGTGCTTGGGTTAAACGGGTTTGGATAGTTCTGCGCCAAACCGAATGCTGCGGGTACTTCAGAAGATATCTGTCCGTTAGAAGTAACCGGGGTTACTGTATAAGTAACTAATAGCTTGCAAACCCCGCCTCCATGAAGGTATAAAAGGTTTGCCTTATCCATAAATACTACGCCTGCTCCCGGTGAGCTTGTTGCATTTATTGACTGGAATGATGCGCCGTTATCAAGCGAAAGGAACGTGTTCTGTCCGTAATAATCATATGTTACTGCTGTAGGATCATCTTTGGCAATATCTGATGCCCAAAGGCTTCCGCTCTGGTTTAGATTCGTGAATGCTGAACCCATGTTATTGCTTTTCCAGAAGCTGCCTGAGCTCCATGTTGTATGATACATGAGGTTAAGATCAAGTGAGGTGTTCGATATCATCGGAATTTCTGAACCAGAAACTGTATTAATAAGTGTCCAGTTATTTCCTCCATCAACAGACTTCCATATCTTACCTGAACCTGAACCAGTTGTTCCATCAGCAACTATAATTGTGTTCTGATTTTCAAACTGAACAATAACGTCGCATGGGCTTCTGAATATACCGCCTGATTCGCCGCCGCTTAACAAGGTCCATGTACCGCCCCAGTTTGTTGAAACTCTGAGTGGAGCGTTATCAGGAGCAAGATAAACTCTGTTGGGACTGTTTGGGTCAACTTCAAGCGGCATTCCGTATGAGGTTAAATTAATTGAAGCAATGGAATTTGTCCATGTGGTGCCGTAATCAGTACTTACAATAACTCTACCGCCTGATGAACCCATTGAAGCGATCATCATATTTGTATCAACAGCGTTAACATAAAATGAATGACACTGGCTTCCCGGAACTGCGCCGTTTAATGTTACCCATGTTTCACCTTTATCAAGGCTCCTTCTTAATACGCTACCCCCCAGTACAAATACACCATCCTTGTTTTTTGGATGCATACAGAAAGGATTACCTATATTACCGCTTGTAGTTACTTTTGTTACATATGATTTGCTTACTGAAACGCCATTCTGGAACTGCCAGGTGTTTCCGCCATCGCTTGTCCATAAAATAGCTTTGGTATTGTTTGCAACAGCCCAGCCTCTTGCTGAATTGAAGAAATAAATATCGCTTAAGTAACCCTGCATCGGGTTCATCTGGTATGTTCTTGTTGCGCCGGCATCCGCTGAATAATTTATGAAACCGCCCCCGCCGCAGGTATAGAAATTGCCTGCAGATAACATTGATACACTTCTGACATCTGATTTACTTACACTCTTGTAATCTTTTGTAGACCATGTAGCGCCGTTATAAACAATTATGATCCCGTCAGCGCCGGTAGCAACTATATTCGGGGAAACTGCGTCAACTGAAAGAAGATTCTTAGTAGTTCCTGTTGTGTAGCTTGACCAGGTTGAACCGCCTGATGTTGTATAAATAACTTTGCCGTTATCGCCGCATGCATAACCTGTTAATGCGTTGATAAATTTAACACCGTTAAGATTTTCTGCAACGCCTGAAACCTGCGGGGTCCAAACAACACCGCCATTAACTGATTTAACAACCTTTCCGCCTGCACCAACTGCATAGCCGGTTGTTTCATCCACAAAATAAACACAGTTTAGGTCACCGCCGCCAATACCATAACTTGTAAATGCGGTACCGCCGTTTGTGCTAACCTGAACTGCGCCGCCATCGCCAACAGCCCAAACTTTTTGATTAATAGAATGAACTGAATTTAAGTTTGGTCCTCCTCCAATTGGATATGAACCAAAATTCTGGCCGCCATCGTATGAAATAAATACTTCGCCGCCATCGCCAACAGCAATTACAAAGCTGGCGTCTTTAGAAAAAACGGAATTGAATCCGGTTTGTGAATAGGAGCTTATTGCGAATATAATAAGCCCTAAGAAAACTGTTAATAGTTTCTTCATTTTTCTTCTTCTTAGTGTTAAATGTTAATTAGTTCTATAATAATGTTGCAAAATATGGAAACATTTTAATTTAAGCAATAGGCTAAAATTAAGCCTTCTAACCGAAATTGTTACCAATTATCATGAAAAGTGCTTAATAAATTTCAATATGTTAAGTTTTTTGTTATCTTTGCCTTAATTACGTTAAAATTAATCGATTTTTGGGGAAAATGAGGGTATTTAATTGATGCAGTTTATTGAAAAAATTCTTTGGAAAAGCAGGTATATGGTGTTTTTTGCGGTCATATCAGCAATTTTTTCTGCTTTGATCATGATAGTTATGGGTACTTTGGAAGTAATTGGAGTCAGCATAGATTTTTTCAGCGCTTTCAGTACGCATGAAGCTTATGAGGAATTCAGTAAGAATGCTGTTTCACATCTGGTGAGCGCAATTGATGATTACCTTATCGGTACAGTATTCCTGATATTTGGTATCGGGTTGTATGAGCTTTTTATCAGTAAGATCGATGTAGCTGAAAATGATGAAACTTCTTCAAAGGTATTGATCATTCATGACCTCGACGCATTAAAAGAAAAAATTGCCAAAGTTGTTATTATGGTTTTAATAGTAACTTTTTTTAAGTATGCAATAAATTTTCATTATGATGAAATGATAAACCTGCTTTACTTAAGCATCGGGATATTGTTGATCGCAGTATCCATTTACCTGACGCATAAATCACACAAAAACAATGGATCGCATTAAGCTTTCTGAATTATTGAATTCTAAAATTGAATATTGATTTTATAAGGGAATATTGCATGAGCTTCCCCGGAGCTACAGAAGAGCTGCAATGGGAATCGAGCCTGTTATTTAAGGTCGGCGGTAAGATATTTGTTATAACAGGCTCTGATAATGTTTCTGAAAATTTGCTTTCGCTCAAAGCCGATCCCGAAAAATTTGAGGAGCTTATGGAACAGAGGGGGGTAATGCCGGCACCGTACCTGGCAAGGAATAAATGGATTGCCATTCAGAGGTCAGCCGGGGTAAAAACATCAGAGCTTAAAGAGCTTATAAGAACATCATATGAGTTAGTCTTCGGTAAACTTCCAAAAAAAATACAATCTTCAATTACCGCAGGTATTTAATTGTATGATGCTGTTTAAAATTTTATCCACCCTGCAAACAGAATATTAATATCATCATTTCAAAAGAAACTTTTAGTTAAATTTGCGTGCAGTTCGGTAATTATCCGCTCCCGTAGTGCAATGGATAGCACGTCAGGTTCCGGTCCTGCAGGTGAGGGTTCGAGTCCTTCCGGGAGCACATATTCAATGAGCAATTAGCAATGAGCAGTTAACAATTTTTTTTGTTTGTATTCAATATTTTATTGCTTATTGTTCATTGTAAATTGTTAATTGTTTATGGAAGCATTACTTAAAACCATTGAGATACTCGGGATATTTGCATTTGCAATTACGGGAATTATAGAAGCCCGCAGAAAGCAGATGGATATTATCGGAACGTATTCGGTTGCAATGGTCACTGCTTTTGGCGGCGGAACTTTGAGAGATCTTCTGATTGCCCATTACCCTTTGTTCTGGATGCAAAATTATAATTATCCTGTTTTCATTCTGGTACTTTCAGTACTTTCAATTTTCATTCTGCGAAGAAAAGAAAGCTTTTCCAAACCGGTAGTTATGCTGCTTGGTATTATGGATGCCCTGGGTCTTGGACTCTTCAGCGCAGTTGGTACATCTTACGCGCTTGCAGCAGGTGTATTCTGGTTCAATGCCGTACTTATCGGGGTTATTACAGGGGTTTTCGGGGGTGTACTCCGCGATATTATCTGCAACGAGGTACCTGTTTTTTTTAAGCAGTCACAGCTTTATGCAACATGTTCATTTATCGGATCGCTGGTGTTTGTTATCCTTGTGAATTATTTAACGGTGGCCTCACCTATACCGCTTGCAGCCTGCATAATTTCGGCATTTACACTCAGGATTATTTCAATAAAATATAATATTCAGCTAAAATTCTAATATCATATTGACAGAGAAATTTTCATACGAAAAAACCCTTAAAACCCTGCCTGAAAATAATTTTCTCAACCTGCAGTCATTTTTATTCGTAACATCAAAGCAATTAACCAAATTCTTTTACTATACAAAAGTAACTCCGCACCAGGTAATTTTGTTATCAATGATATTCGGCATCGCCGCTTCATTTCTTATCATTCAGCCGGTTAGACTTTATGCTGTCATTGGAGCTGTATTGTTATTCTACAAAAATGTGCTTGATAAGGTAGATGGCTCCCTTGCACGGGCTAAAGGACTCGATTCACGACGCGGCAGGTTTTATGATTCAATTTCTGATTTCATTGTTACTTTAACTTCATTTTCGGGAATTACTATTCATTTGTACAGGGTCTATAATACCCCGATAGTAATTATTGCCGGATTTGCCGCGATGATATTTTCGATGCTGCAATGTTCATATTTTATTTTTTACCAGGTATCATTTATCAAATCAACAGGTAAGAATACAGTTAACAGGGTACTTGAAAATGTTACTGATGAAGATATAATTAAGCAGGATAAATGGACAACTTTCCTTCAGAAAATTTTTATGGTAATTTACGGTTGGCAGGATAAGCTGTTTTTCAGGTTAGATGAATATTTGTTAAGGAAACTTTTGAAAAGCACAGTTAAAACTGAAGTTAAAACTTCATGGTACCGTGATAAACCATTCCTGACATTGGCAAGCTCACTTTCAATTGGAACTCACATTTTCCTGATATGCATCTCTGCAGTAATTGGAAATTTCGTGTACTATATAATATTGAATATATTCTTAATGAACTTATTGTTAATATTGAGCGTATTCTTTCATTATAGATCTACACTAAATCAGCTAAAAACGCATAAATTGTTATATATTACAAGAAAATTTCATTTCAGCGCGTCTCACAGGGTTTATAACCCGGCTTTGAGTGATGAAGAAAATTTTAAAACTTACGGAAAATGCTCAAACCCGAACGGGCACGGACATAATTACGAAATGGATGTAACCGTAGCTGGAGAAATTGACCCTGAATTAGGATATGTTATGGATCTAACAAGGCTGAAGCTGCTGGTTGAAAAGGAGATCTTAGACAAAGTTGACCATAAAAATCTGAATCTTGATGTTGATTTTATGAAAGGCGTACTTCCCTCTACTGAAAATATTGCGGTCACATTCTGGGAACAAATTGAATCAAAAATTAATGCAGCAAACAGAAAACTGTATTCGATCAGAATAAGGGAAACAATTAATAATTCAGTTGAGTACAGGGGTAAAAATTAATAACCATGCCTGATAAGAAAAAAACTACAAAAATAACCGAAGATGATGACAATAATGTTATTAGAGTTGACTACAGTGACGAATCACTGAAAAAACTCGAAGAAAGTGTGGTTAACATATTGACTGAGATCGGGGAGAACCCCAAACGTGAGGGTTTGCTTAGAACACCTAACCGCGTCGCAAAAGCATATAAATTCCTGACCAAAGGTTATGATGAAGATGTTGAGAAACTTTTGAATAACGCTATATTCAACGAGCATTATGATGAAATGGTAATTGTTAAGGATATAGATTTCTACAGCCTTTGTGAGCATCATATGCTTCCATTTTTTGGGAAATGCCATATTGCCTACATTCCAAAAGGGAAGATAGTAGGCTTAAGCAAACTGCCGAGGATGGTTGAAATGTATTCAAGACGCCTACAGGTGCAGGAACGTATGACCAGGGAAATTGGCGACATGATAAATAAGATACTTGAGCCAAAGGGTGTAGCGGTAGTCACCGAAGCCCGCCACCTGTGTATGATGATGCGCGGTGTGGAAAAACAGAATTCCGTCGCCACTGCATCGTGTATGCTTGGAAGGTTCAAATCAGATGAGAAAACAAGAGCTGAATTCCTTAAACTAATTGGTAAGTAATTAATACTTGAACCACGGGTGAAAATTGGATTATTAAGACATTTCAAAGTTAAACTGAAATTCCCGGGGAAGGTACTTGTTACTTATGACGAAGTGTTTAATTGGTACGAAAAATACGGTACTGCTGATATTGAAGTTAAACATGTTGATCTAAGCGGCGGTGACTGGAAAAAATGCTACGCAAGCCCCCTGTTCAGAGCTAAGAAAACAACCGAAGCAGTTTATAAAAAAGAAGTATCAGTCATAAATGAACTTAAGGAATTGGATGTACTGCCTTTGCTTAATAAGAAACGCAGGATGCCCTTTATATTTTGGGGGTTAATGCTTAAGATAAAATCTACTCAGCGGAATTATATAACAGATGAATTTGAAAGCAAAATTTCCGCTTTCTTAGATCAAATGTTAAAAGATAACTCGGGTGATGTGTTAATTATCAGCCATGGTTTTGTTATGACATTTATTCAAAAGGAATTGAAGAAGAAAGGGTTTAAAGGGGCTTCCTTCCTGGTGCCCAATTACAATAGAATCTATATTTACGAAAAGAAATAAATTGAACTTTGAATAATATTGCTTACTGCAAATGAAATAAAACTATATGCCTCCCTTAAACAGAAGAAATACCGCGAAGAGTACGGGAAGTATCTCATTGAAGGATTTCATTTAATTGAAGAATGCCTTTACTCATCTCATGAACTTGAATATATAATCATAAGAAGTGACGTGAATCTTCAGGGGCACCCGGAAATACTCGGAAAAATTTCAAAGAATAAAACTATAGTTGAGCCCCTGCCTGAGAAATCTTTCAATAAGCTTACTGATACGGAGTCTTCACAGGGTATTGTTGGAGTTGTAAAACATCCAAAACAATTAAAAAATCAAATTGAGCCCGATATAATTCTCGCTCTTGATAGAATAAATGACCCGGGTAATCTTGGTACGATCATTCGGACAGCGTACTGGTTTAATGTCCCTAAAATACTGCTTAGCGAAAATTCAGCTGACCCGTATAACCCTAAAGTAATACGCTCAACCCAGGGAGGTATTTTCCATACGCAGATAGTAGAAGATGCCCCGCTTACCGATGAGCTCAAGAAATTGAAAATAAAGGGTTATTCGGTATATCTATTCACGCTTGATGCTGAGAAAACATTATCCCAAATATTTCAATTTGATGAATCTGACAAATCTGATAAATCTGAAAAATCAGCTAAATCAGTGCTCGTGTTTGGAAGCGAGGCACACGGTATTTCACAGGAATTGCTTGATATGGATTTTGAAAGGGTAAAAATTGAAGGCTTTTCCGGGTCTGAATCTTTGAATGTTGCAATCGCCGCAGGCATAGCTCTGTTTGAATTCAGGAAATAATTATTTTGCTTAGCAGCTTTGTTTATATTCGATGAGATTGCTTCCTAAAGGCGTAGCGCTACGCTCGCAAAGAATTAACTTTTTGCGAGGAACGCAGTGACGAAGCAATCTCGTAAATTGAAATTTATTTAATAATAACCATTTTCTTTGTATCGTTAAAATTATCAGCTTCTAATTTATAATAATAAACCCCGCTGGGCAGATTTGTCGCATCAAAAACCGCTTCATACGAATTTGCTGTTTTATAGCCTTCATCAACGATCTTAACTAGCTCACCCAATTCATTATAAACTGTAATCTTTACATATCCATTCTTCGGGACACCGTACCTAATTTTGGTAACCGGATTGAACGGATTGGGGTAATTCTGATAAAGTCTGTATGTGTTGGGAATTTCAATTGTTTGCAAAATCCCGTTTACGTTTGTATGGATAATTCTCAAACACCAGGCTTTAAGTATGCCGGTATCTCCCGCTGCAGTGTCAGTAATAGCCAATTCCCAATAACCTGAACCTGGCGTAGAATTATTAAATCTTGAAAGAGAATCGTGTGGTCTGAATGTTCCGGTAAATGGCGGCGGTGGCGGTGGCCCTGCTGCTGAATCGTCAAGCAGGGAACCTATAAAATTATCTGCGGAACCGCCTATATTATTTATGACCAAAATCCCGATATTGCCATTTCGCAGGTAAATATTCAGATCGCTATCCCAGGTATGTAAAATTGTATCGATCAGCAAGTTAACATCAATAATACGATTACCGGCGGGGATGCTGATAAACATTGAATCAACCGAAGTTGTAAAATCAATGATTGGTACAGCCAGGTTATGGCGGCACTGATACGGGAAAGACTGCGAATAAACATCAGCTTTGAAAACAACAATGAAAATAACAAAAAGCCATAAGAAGTACTTTTTTGTTTTCATTTTATTAGTTTATTTAATGATAACCATCTTCTTTGTATCGGTAAATCCTTCTGCTTGCATTTTATAATAATAAACCCCGCTCGGCAGATTCGTCGCATCAAAAACCGCTGCATACGTATTTGCTGTTTTATAGCCTTCATCAACGATCTTAACCAGCTCACCCAATTCATTATAAACTGTAATCTTTACATATCCGTTTTGCGGAACACCGTATTTTATTTTAGTTACGGGGTTAAACGGATTGGGATAATTTTGATATAGCATATATATGTTCGGAATTTCTACCGTTTGAATTCCGCCCGTTGGGCAGGTAAAAGTAAGCTGAATACACCAGGCATGTAAATTTCCCGTGTCACCTCCGGCTGTATCATTTATTAAAAATCTCCAGTATCCGTCAGTTGGTATTCCCACAAATGGAGTAAGGGGGCTGGAAGGCCTGTAAGAGCCTGTAAAAGGGGCTGTGCCTGAAGCAATTGGAATTGCTGCCGAGTCATTAAGAATCGTATTTATAAAATTATCACCTGAGCCGCCAACCATATTTATGATCCGAGACCCTGCACTTCCTTTTTGAAGATACATTATCATATCAGAATCCCATGTATGTGTAAGATTAACAATAATAAAATTTACATCTGTAACTATACACCCCAAACCTAAATTGACTAGTACAGAGTCACGGGTAGTTGAAATATGGATAATTGGTAAATTGAGGCCGGTTCGGCATCTATCCTGTTGAAGACTCTGTGAATAGTCAACACCGATAAGTGTAACAAAAGTAAATATTAAAATGCTGATCAATAAGATTCTTTTTTTCATAAATAAAATTACTTAATTATCACCATCTTTTTTGTATCAGTAAATCCTTGTCCTGAGACAGTCGAAGCTTCCAGTTTATAATAATAAACCCCGTTTGGCAGGTTTGTCGCATCAAATACTGCTTCATACGTATTTGCTTCTTTGTAGCCTTCATCAACAATTTTAACCAGCTCACCCAATTCATTATAAACTGTAATCTTTACATATCCGTTTTGCGGAACACCGTATTTTATTTTAGTTACGGGGTTAAACGGATTGGGGTAATTCTGGTATAACATATATGTGTTTGGAATTTCAACGGTTTGTATCCCGCCTGTTGGACAGGTAAAGGTGATAATTACACACCAACCGGTTAATGAACCATCATCACCACCTGCTGTATCATTTATCAAATATCGCCAGTACCCATCAGTAGGTATTCCTATAAATGGGGTTAACGGATTTGAAGGCCTGTATGTACCTGTAAACGGCGCAGTGCCTGAAAGTATCGGAATTGCTGCTGAGTCATCAAGAATTGTATTAGTAAAATTATCACCGGAACCGCCAACATTTCTGATGATCTGTGAGCCTGCATTTCCCTTCTGAAGGTACATAAGCATGTCAGAATCCCATGTATGTGTTATATTGAGAATTTTAAAATTAACATCTGTAACAATACACCCGGCACCTAAGTTTACCAATACAGAATCTCGCAATGTACTAAGATTTATTATAGGTATATTTATACCCGTTCGGCAAAATGATTGCTGCGCCTGTGAAAAAATATTTGATTGAACAATAGTGAAGAAGAGTAAAGTGAATACAAAAAGTAATTTTTTTGAGCCCATAGTGCCTCCCGAATTTAATATTAAAGTTATAAATCTTGATAAAATATAATAAATTTGGTTCCAGATTACAATATAAATAGTAAATGTAATGCTTCGGTTAGCTGATTCCGTTACATTAATCTTGCTAATTACCAAAAAATTAGATAATTTGTAACAATATTATGAAATTAAGTTTTGAAAGCTATTAGACCACTAATTGAAAATATTAGCTTTTTCAAACTAATGCCTGCTAGATATGGCATACTGAAAATTTTATTAATTTCGTTAATATTCATTTCTTTACAACCCTTGACATTAATATCTCAGAAGATACAGGTTGATGAAGGAGAAACGCCCGAATACTACACTAATATTGTAAAATTATATGCTCCTTCAGAAGATGCATTCATAGCATTGCAATATCTTGCAGCGCCATCTGTATTTAAGCATGATTGGAAGAAGGCCGCGAAGGTTTACGAAGATTACAAGTCTAGATTCCCCGGATTTGAAGACAGGCTTGATGCAATACTTGCAATAATAAACTTACCTGAGAAAAATACCAAAATTGTAAATATGGGTGGTAATATTAATTCGCTTGGTAAGGAATACAGCCCGGTGATATCACCCGATATGAAAAAATTATTCTTTACGGGCCGCGATAGGGAAGATAATATTGGCGGTGAGGATATATTTATTTCACAGTACGTAAATGACCGCTGGATAATTTCAAAACCTCTCATTGGAAAAATAAACACCGAAAGCAATGAATACATTAACAGCATTTCAGCCGATGGGAATATACTTGTACTCTTTGGCAATTACCTGAATGCCCTTGGACGCGGTGATAATTTCTTCACAGTAAAAACCAAAAGCGGCTTTTCAGAAGTTCAGCAATATCCGGAACCAATAAACTCTCAATGGTGGGATGCCGATGCATTCCTGACCGCTGACGGTAAAGCGATTATATTTTCTTCTGAAAGGCCCGGCGGTGTTGGCGATTACAAACCTAAGGGAGATTATTATCACGGTATGTACTGGGGTAATACTGATCTATACGTAGTACTTAAAGAAGCTGATGGTTCATGGGGAAAAACCGCAATAAATCTCGGTTCCACAGTCAATACACCATATACTGAACGTACACCATTTTTACATCCTGATGGTAAAACTCTTTACTTTTCATCAGATGGGCACCCCGGTCTGGGGAAATCAGACGTATTCAAAGTTGTAAGGCTTGATGATTCATCATGGACCCAGTGGAGCGAACCGGTAAACCTGGGCAAGGAAATAAATACCCCAAACGAAGACTGGGGATTCAAGATCTCAACTGACGGAAAGAAGGCCTATTTTTCCACAGTGAACGATATGGGCTTTGGCGATGAGGATATTTATTATGTTGAATTGCCTGAAGAAGTTCAGCCTGTAAGTGATGTAGTCACTGTAAACGGTAAAGTTCTTGACGAGAACGGAAATCCCGTTGATGCTACTATCAAATGGGAAGATGTTGAGCTAAAAAAAGAAGTTGGTATTGCAAAAACTGATCCTGTGACAGGTGAATATTTTATCGCGCTTCCGACAGGCAGGTATTACGCGTATTATGCTGATGTGAAGGGATTTTATTCAATTGTAAATTACCTCGACCTTACCGCGGCAAAAGCATTTGAACAGATAGCTACAAACATGAGCGTAATATCTATTGAAGAGCTTAAGAATTCCGGTAAAGCAATAAAGATCGAAAATATTTTCTTTGATTCGGGCAAGTTTGACCTGAAGGAAGAGTCACATGAAGCATTAAACCTGTTGAACAGGTTTATGCATGCAAACCCGGAAGTGATGGTTGAAATAAACGCGCATACTGATGATGTTGGAAGTGACCAGTTTAACCTGCAGCTATCTTTAAAAAGAGCTTCATCGGTTGTTGATTATCTTGTAGGTATCGGTATAGAGCAATCAAGGCTGCTTCCGCAGGGATTTGGCGAAACCCAGCCCGTAGCCCCAAATAACACCGAAGAGGGAAGAGCGCTCAACAGGAGAGTTGATTTCCGCATACGGAAATAGTGAGTTTATTGACTGAAATTTATTCTTCATAACTTTTGTTTCTATTAAATATGAAACGAAAAATTTTAATATTGCTGGTACTTTCCCTTAACATTCATTTTACATTTTCTCAGCGTGACCTGGAAACAATAAAATCCCCTGAGGATCTAAAACAGTACATATACGCAACTGCTCCCGGAGAAGATGCCTTTGTCGCAGTCCAAATGCTTGCTAAACCATACATTGATAAAAAAGACTGGGCCGGCGCAGTTAAAATATTTTCGGAATACCGTCAGTGGTTTATTGATAAGGTTGAAAGGACTGATAAAATTATCGAGCTGCTTAATTCACCCATACAAGATCTTGAGGTCACCAATCTCGAAACAATTAACACAAAACAAAGCGAGTATTTCCCGATAGTATCTATTGACGGGCAGAAAATGTACTTCACTTTTGCCGATGGTAAAAAAGGAGGCGAAGATATTTACTATTCCGAGCTGGTTGGCAGTACCTGGATAAAACCAAAAAATCTTGGCGCGCCGTTTAGTACAAAGGAAAATGATGCTATCAACAGTGTTTCCGCAGACGGAAATACTATAGTTCTGTTTGGCAGCTATAACGGATTTATTGGAGGCGGTGATAATTTCTACACTGAAAAAACAGCAACCGGATGGAGTACAATAAAACCTTTCCCCAGACCCATTAATACGCAGTATTGGGATTGTGACGGCTACCTGACCGCCGATGGCAAAGCTTTCTTTTTTACTTCTGACAGAAAAGGCGGGGTAGGTGATTTTGTTAAAGGAGGCCAGTTTTACCATGGTGAATATGAAGGTAATACTGATATATGGGTCTCGGTGAAAAATGATTTAGTATGGGGTAAGCCAATTAATATTGGTTCAACAATTAATACTCCGTATGCAGAGCGTTCACCCTTCCTGCACCCTGATGGCAAAACTCTGTACTTTTCAAGTGACGGGCATTACGGACTGGGAAGCCTTGATGTATTTAAAACAGTCAGGCTAAGCGATACTTCGTGGACAGATTGGAGCGAGCCGGTAAATCTTGGTAAGGAAATCAATACCGCTGGTTATGATGTCGCTTATAAAATTTCAACCGATGGCAGGACGGCGTATTTTTCTTCAGATAGAGATGGCGGTAAAGGCGGGTATGATATTTATTCTATTAAACTTCCCGAGGAGGCGCAGCCGGAAAAAAATGTTGTAACTGTAAGAGGTAAGGTTACCGATGAAAAACAAAATCCGCTTGATGCAGCTTTGTTATGGTATGATCTGGCTGCAGGCAGTAATATCGGTTCATTAACATCAGACCCGGCAACAGGGGAGTATATAATTACTTTACCGATTGGAAGCTCATATTCATACTTTGCCGAGAAGAACGGGTATTATTCTGTTTCAAATTCAATTGATCTAACAGGTGAGAGTCTGTACAGAGAAATGAATGTTGATATAATCCTGCAATCCATACAATCACTGCAGAATGCTTCAATTGTCTTGAATAATATCTATTTTGATTTCGATAAGTCTGAACTTAAAAATGAATCATGGGTTGAGCTCGATAGGGTAGTGAAGTTCTTAAACGATAATCCAAATGTCAAAATAGAAATATCCGCACATACCGACGCAAAAGGAAGTGATGATTATAATTTGTCACTTTCGCAAAAAAGAGCGGAGAGTGTTGTGGGCTATTTAACATCAAAAGGAATTGACCCTTCAAGATTAATTGCCAAAGGATATGGCGAAGCAGTGCCGGTTGCCGATAATAATACTGTAGAAGGTATGGCTAAGAATCGCAGAGTTGAGATGAAGGTGCTGAATTGATTTGAAATCCCCCTATATGAGGGGGATTTTTGAAACTAAATCTCCCCTACAACCTGCCTTAAGTGATACTCCATATGCACTACATAATCTTCAATCAACCAAAGCAAGGACTTTTCAATTTCACCTTCACGGAAGGCGGCATTACCAAGCTCGCAAATTACACCCAGCTTTGCTTCCGGTATACTAGAAATAATATGTATTATCTGTTTATTTATTGCTGACCAATAATTCAAAATATCTTCAATTTTCATTTCATTGTAATGATTTACTCTTACCCAGTCATCCTGCGCGTATGGTATCACTTTAAACGGCTCTTCTTCAAACTGCGCTCTTGCAAAACGGCTTAAATTATTTATTGCTGAGTCACATAAATGGCCGATGATTTCCTTTTTTGACCATTTGTTTTCTGCCGGTTTGCGTGATAGCTCTGCTTCAGGAATGGCTTTTATCTTTTGAGGCGCTTCATCTAAAATAAAGTTCAGCCTGTTGATGGTATTATTTAATACATTCATATATAAATTATTTGTTGTTTTTAACCGTGTCAGTATTCCCAATCCCAAGAAATATTGGTACGCATTTAGGATGTTTATCTTTTACATATTCTACAAACTGGTCAAGATAATCTTTGTTGTCACCAAATTTAATCTCAAGCTTATCAAGATTATCCAGGCATGGCTCTAATTCAACAACCTTTACTTCAAAGGAATCTTTGTACATTCTTTTAGAAGCCGTATCAGTTGCATTTTGCATTTTTTCTTTATAAATAGTAAGCGGTTCCATGCATTTGCAGATAGATGAAATTGCCTTCCTGTCATCCTTATCTATCAGGTTGTATTTATCGCTGCCGCCAGCGCATCCCCAAATGTAAATGAAAATTAACGCGAAAAGTATCAGACTCTTATGCACACTACCTCCACGGGTCTTTCATAACCTTCATTAAAAAAATCAATATTATATTGCCCCTTTAAAAACGCTTTGAATATATTTATCTTCATTCGGGTTATCAGGATAACTTAAGATATTCTCAACCCATGAATTCCTTTCAAAATTATGGATCTCCGCATCCCAAACGCAAACATTCATACCGGTTTCGGTTATTTCAGTATATTCATTTGGCTTTTCAATAGTAGATATCATAGAATGCGTTCTGATCATATTTTCACCTACCCAAAAACAGACAACAATAAAATTACAATTCATCCCTTTATGTAAAATAATATATCCCAAGCCATATGCCGGCGCAAGTTCTCGAAATCTTGAAGTGCATTTCTTTGCGAAAACTTTTGCAATATTGAGGGTCTTTTCATCTGCAATTGTGTTTTTCTTGTGAGTAATTGCATATATTTTGAACTTCCAGCCGTTTTCTTCCCAAAGCCCTGTAAATTTAACGGGCCGGCTTTCATATTTTTCTGAAATTAATATTGGGTTCATGTTAAATGAAAGTGAGCAGTCTTCTGTGATAATTAATCTGTCCAACATGGTAACCCAAATGCAGTGCGAGCCTTATGAGTGCATCATAAACTGTTTGGTCTTCTCCGTGTGATGCTTCAGGGAAAGGTTCTATCAGGTCATCATCGGTTAATGAATCAAGTATAGGTATTACCATGTTTGTTGTTGATTCGATTTCCTGCAATATCTCTGATTTTGATATACCTTTTGTCGAAAATTCAAGGTCTCTGTTCCTCACAAATCCATTTTTCCCTATCACTGAGCCTATATTATGCTTTAAATTTCCGCATATATGCAAAGCAAGATTTGCCGGTGTATTCTTAAGGTCGCCTTGTAGTTTCCACAGGTCTGCTTCGTTTGTGTAAAGTGATATTTCTTTTCCAAGATTATCGAGATATTTCTGGTACTGTCCGGTAATATAATTCATAGTATATTTTAAATTAGTTTTGCAAGCCAGACTATATAAACTACTGCCATTATAAATAATATTATTGTCATTATTAGCCTGAATTTAAATCCGGGGTTTAGCTCCTGCATTACATCTTTCTGCTCTGCCCCCATATTTGAGAGGTTAACTGCATTCCCGTTTTCATTTTTTGGGTTGCCGGTAAATCCGGTCGCAATTTTCATTCCGGATTTCTCTAAATTTCCCAATCCTTTTTCAACCATTTGTTTTGCCTCAGGGGGGAGCTGGTTCATATCTTTATATTGCTGACCGTTATAAAAAAATGATGTAAAGTTTGCATTTACTTCATTGTTCCCTGAGGTTTGAACAGCAGTATTTTTTATATCGTTTGCGCCGGCTAAAAGTCCCTCAACAAAATCCGGAATGCCGTTATTATTTTCATCCTTAAACAGTACCTTAAACTCATCCGGAACTTCACTGATGCTGTTGTACTCTTTGCCGTTTACTGTTATCTTATTAAAATTGTTCATATGTCCTTTTAGTTTTTCTCTGTACTTTAAGCCGATTTACTGTTAAAATCCTGCATGGCATTTGTATTGTTCTCTAATATCCCTACAACCTGCATCCATTTATGCTCAGGCAGCTTTTCTATTTTCATCCCAAGCCTTTTAAGCACAGCCATTGAAGGATTATTGTAAAGGTGTGTTATCCCTACTATACGGCTCAGCTTAAGTTTATCAAAACCGTACTTGATAAGCGCGCTTGCTGCCTCATGCGCAAACCCGCGGCATTGGTAGTGAGAAGATACTGCGAAGAATATCCCGACCTCGGGGTAGTTCTGCTCTGATTCTTTCGCGTCCGCAATGTACCTGTAATATGGAACCAGGCCAAGCGGTGCCAGTACCGGGACAAATCCGCATGTGCCAATCATCTGCAGCGTATCCTTTAAAACTATCGCATGGTCGCCATACGGCGGATTCAAGAGCATTCGGTTCTGCTCATATCCCTGGATAGTCCAGTCCAGCCACTTTTTCCTTTGGCCAATTGATGAATCCTGCTGCAGCGAATCAATGAATTTAAGCTCAACATCCAGTATCCTGTAAATTTCGCCAAGGTCTGTGGGTCGGAATTCCCTGATGATGAGCCTTTCAGTTACAATTGGTTTCATATGTTTTTCTATTACCGCAAATTACTAAATTATTTGTACAGTTTGCATATAAAATGAATGAGTAATGAGCATTCTGACTATTACTAACTATAATTCATACTAATTAATTTCAATTTTTTAATTTGATATTTTTCTTCATTTTACGTGATGTTTAATATTCTCAGCAGAAAATACCCGGCGCTCATGGCAGTAATACCTCTATTGCTTGGTATTGTTGTAAGCTATTACACGAAGTTCAACATCTCATTTCTGCCTGACTGGCTCTTCCTTTCAATATTAATTTCACTCGGAATTATCATAGCCCTATTATATCCCAGATCATCAAAAGGAGAGTTCTATCTATTTCCATATATAATGCTGATACTGATCCTCGGGATAATTTCATTCCAATTCAGATTTTACAAAACTGATCCCGATAATGTTTCTATGAAGGTAAAAGGAAGTGTAAATAATTCTGTAATAAAGGGTGTTGTTACCGAAGAGCCCGATATAAATGATGAAAGAATAAGGGTCCTGATTGACATTAAATCCCTGAATGACTCCGTTACAACCGGCCTTGTACTTGCATCGGTCTATAAAAATAAATTTAAGGAAGATTACCCGGGAAAGATTACATACGGCGATGTTATAGAATTAAAGGGCAAAGCTGAAGAACTTCCTCCTCAGCGTAACCCAGGTGAGTTCGACTATGGCAGGTATCTTAAGCTGCATGGTATTGATGCTGTGTTCAGTTCTTATGGATTTGAGAACATATCTATGATAGGACACGAAACACCAAATTTATTCCAGGCATATATCATTATCCCCGTGAAAGAACATTCAATTGAGACAATTGATGCATTGATCGGCGGACAGGAAGGAGAGTATCTAAAAGGTTTATTACTCGGCGAAAAGAGCAATATCTCAAAAGAGATGAAGCAGAATTTTATCAATGCGGGTGTTGCGCATATTATTGCTGTATCTGGACTCAATGTAGCATATGTAATCCTGATAATCTGGGGTGTACTGATATTTATACCACTTAGATATTCCTACAAAATATTTTTTACAATTGCATGCCTTTTGTTTTATATGGATCTTACAGGCAATACCCCTTCAATTGTTAGAGCAGTTATTATGGCATCTATATTTCTTATTGCGCAGATTGCAGAGCGAAAACCCAACAGCTATAATATAATTTCTTTTGCTGCCCTCGTCATACTTGTCATCGACCCAAGGCAATTATTTGACGCGGGATTCATTCTTTCTTTCTCAGCGCTGCTATCGCTTGTAATAATTTATCCTATTTTCAATAAATGGCTGAACTCAATTAATTGGTATTGTTCGCTGGATGGTTCCAAATACACTGTCAAAGCATTTAAAGGAATTGTATCATTGTTCATGGGAACATTTGCAGCTCAATTAGGTACTTTGCCGGTTACAGCCTTAATGTTTAAAAAGGTATCGATTGTTTCGCTGGCAGCAAACCTTTTCGCTATACCGCTCTCTAATATATCGCTTGCAGTTGGTTTCATTATGGTGCTTGTTTCACCTGTTTCAATGTGGGCGGCATCGGTATTTGCATCGGTAAACTCATTGCTTCTCTATTTCCAGATTTGGCTGATTGAGATCTGTGCAAAATGGGATTATTCCTTTGTTGAAACTTATTTCGTTGATTCAATGATGTTCGTGGTTTACTATATAATACTTGTTTTGCTGTTATCTGTATCCGTAAAGAATTACAGGTCAAGATTAATAATAATTCTGTTACTAGTTCTGAATTTTGCAGTTTGGAAGGATGTTTCATCAAAAACAACCGAAGCTGAAATTACTTTTCTCTATACAGGTTCATCTAACAGTACGCTTATCAAGATGCCGGAAGGGACATCAGTAATGATAAATGCAGGGACATCGAATGAAAAGTATAATTCAGCACAAAGAACTGTAATCCCTTATCTCAAGAGAGGCTCAATAGAAAATATTGATCTGCTAATACTCAATTCGCTCGATAAAAATGAATTCCGCAACCTTTTATATCTGGTAAGTAATTTTAACCTATCAAAGATCATGATTCCCGTTAATTATAAAAAAGTAATGGAGACCGGAAACTTTATCAAAAACTTTGATAATACAAGGGTAGATTATGTGACTGAGTCGAGAATAATAAATCAAAAGGGGAATTTCAGGATATATATTTATTATGATAGCCTGTATAAAGGCTCTAGTATGATGACACAGTTTTTATATGGTGACCAGTCTTTTGTTTTTAATGATGCTCTCACACCCGAAGATAACATTTGTAACTCAATTTACCTGAATAAGCTTGATCTGAGCATGCAGGTTCTTAGGGTGCCGGGTTCAGGTTCGTTTACAAATACTCCGGTTGAATTTATTACTGATGCTGATCCGGAATATATCGTTATTGGAGAAACAGTAACCGGAAGGAAGAAAATGAATTCAGAAATATTTTCTTCATCACTTAATGAATTTGGATATAACATTTTAAATGTCGGCAAAGAAGGCGCAGTAATACTTAAAACAAATGGTGATTTTACAAGCAGGGTAGTGTGGCGTTGATTTCATTCCCGCGAAGGCGGGAATCCAAATTTTATATTTGCAGTTCTAGCCAATACTAAAAGTAAACCTTTTTTAACCGAGACGTTCACATTTTTTTTTAACGCCTCATTCAGCGCCCCGGTTCTTACACCCATTTCAAGAGTTTCATTTTTCAATGGATACTTTAGTCCGCTGGCAGTAACACCACTAGCTTTTGGCAGGGGAATAAGCGAAACAATATCACCTATCTTACAGCTAAATTCAGCTTTTTTGCTGACTATCATCCCTTCAAATCCATTTTCATAAAACCATATTTTTGCTTTCTTGTGATACTTCATCAGTATGCTGATATTATTTAAAGTATGGTCAAGCCTTTTACCAGTGAGGCCGGTAATATTGATAACTTTATATTTTTTTGATAATGCAAATATTATTGCTTTTTCCAGATCATTCTTATTCTGGTCAATAACCTGCTTTATTAAAACTTTCCTTTTGGAAAAATATTTAAAGGTCTGGGGTTTAACCGAATCAAAGTCACCAATAATCACATCGGGAATAACGCCGGCGTTTTTCAGAAAATCAGAAGCCCCGTCACAGGCAATTACATCAATTACCTTACGGGGCTTATTTAATTTCGTATATTTGTAAAGATCTTTTTTTGTAAGGTGACCATTACATACAATCAAACATTCTTTCATGTATACCTTTTCACGTCTCACGTTAAGGAAGCATTACAGCCCCGGCAATAACAGTTGTCCATATACCTGCTTTATCGCCTTCGGCTGATTGTGTAACATTGAATGTTTTATATATCTGTCCGCTTGCTTTATATACTTGTTCTCTCTCATCCCACGCCTGTTCAGGGTCAAACTCAATTCCAAGTGTAGTAGCGAGCATTTGAGCCGCAATATCCTCGGCATACTCGCCGGATATCTTTTCAGATTCACCGAACGGATGATGTTCTGAAATATACCCATATTGGTTACCATCGCTAGGCAGAGCCACGCCAATTGATGACGCTATCAGCCTGTTTGCTTCATTGGTTGAGTTTCTTGCCATTACGCAGAATGTTATCTGGCCGGGCTCCATTAGCTTGATACCTTCCTCTTTTGATATTCTTTTGCAGCCTGCAGGGAATATACTTGATACTGAAACCAGATTGCATTTTTCTATTCCTGCCATTCTAAGCGCCATTTCAAATGACTGTAAATAATCTTTATGCCTTCCAACGCCTTTGGTGAAAAAGATTTTAGTTGGTTTGAACAATTTCTCTATATCTCCGTTTTAATATTGATAAATTCAGGTGAGTTATAATGCGCAAATATAATAATTTAAAACTAAATCCGTTATATAATAATTGTTAAGAACCCTCACCCCCAACCCCTCTCCCGAAGGGAGAGGGGTTGGGGGTGAGGTCAAACTTTAAACCAATACCCTCAAAAATTTCCTTTTGCCGACCTTTAACACAAAATCCTTCTCAGCTTTCACTATATACTTTTCATCGGTTATCTTTTCGCCGTCAATTGAAACCCCGCCCTGCTTTATAAGCCTTATCGCTTCGCCCGATGAAGCCGTCATGTTGTTTTCCTTAATAATAGTAACAAGTTTAACTTCCTTTGCATCAAGCTTAAATTCGGGTATATCATCGGGAATTTCCTTCTTCACAAATATCGTTTCAAATTCATTCTGCGCGTACTTTGCTGATTCTTCATCGTAATATTTCCTAACCAGCTCATACCCAAGCCTTACTTTCAGGTTCCTTGGATTCGTTGCCGGGTCATCCAATTGCTTCTTGATTTCAGCAAGCTCTGAATCATTTAACATTGTCCCGAGAGCGTAATATTTATATATCAGTTTATCGGGTATCGACATTGACTTACCGAAAATATCTTTTGGTGAATCAGTAAAGCATATTGCATTGTTGAGTGATTTACTCATTTTCTCTACACCATCAGTTCCTTCAAGAAGCTCACATGTTACAATGCATTGCGGTTCCATGTCATACGCTTCCTGAATTGCGCGGCCAACGAGTAAATTGAATTTCTGGTCAGTACCCCCAAGCTCAACATCGCTTGTTACGGCAACGGAATCCATTGCCTGGCTAAGCGGGTAGAGAAGCTCATGCAGGCTTATTGGAGTCTTGCTTGCCATGCGTTTGGTGAAATCATCACGCTCCAGAATTTGCATTACAGTATACTTGCTTGCGAGCTTTATAACATCGCTGAAAGTCATCTTATCCAGCCACTCTGAATTATACCTTATCTCCAGATCTTTTTCCAGCAATATCTTTGATGCCTGCTCAAAATATGTTTTTCCGTTTATCCTGGTTTCTTCTATTGATAATGCCGGCCTTGTTTTGCTCTTTCCCGAGGGGTCGCCTATCATTGCAGTAAAATCACCAATAATTAAAACAGCCTTGTGTCCCAGGTCCTGGAAATCCCTCAGTTTTTGCAAAACAACCCCATGTCCGATATGCAGGTCGGGACGTGAAGGGTCACACCCAAGTTTGATCCTTAAAGGCTTATTTTCCTTCATGGATTTCTCAAGCTTCCTTGCAAGCTCATCTTCGGGAATAATTTCTACAGTATTCCGTTTAATGAGATCTATCTGTTCTTTTACCGGTGGAAATGACATTTTTTAATTGGAAATTGTGTCACCCTGAACTCGTTTCAGGGTCTAAAGATTTTAAAACAAGATGCTGAAACAAGTTCAGCATGACAAAAAAACTATATTTTTACTCTGCTTAACTTTCTTTTTACTTCTGCTGACTTTATCGATTCACGCTTATCATACTGTTTCTTACCTTTTCCCAAACCAAGCTCAACCTTTACAAATGGACCCGAAAAGTACAACTTAAGCGGTATTAAGGTTAGACTTCTATCCTTCAGCTTAATATCAAGCTTTCTTATTTCACTTTTCTTAAGTAAAAGTTTCCTGGTGCTCGTAGGCTCGTGATTTGTATATGTGCCCAGTTTATAAAGTGCAATGTTAGCGTTCAATAACCAAACTTCACCTTTTTTAACGCGCGCATATGAATCAACAAGGCTTGCTTTATGATCTCTAAGTGACTTCACTTCGGTACCTGTTAACACAATACCGGTTTCATACTTACTCATAATCTCATAGTCATGGTAAGCTCTTTTATTTAAAGCAATTACAACTTCTTTTCTTACCTTTGGGGTTAGGGGAGTTCCGCTACCTTTTTGAGATGCTTTACCTTTGACTGTTTTATCGTTCTTGTTCATTGTAAATTGCAAAAATATTCAAAAAAACAGTTAATAACTATACACAAAATTCTGAACGCAGTGGAGAATCTCATCAATAGACCCTTCGCTTCGCTCAGGGATAGATAAATGACAACTAAAACATTTACAGTTAACCCGTTTTCTATGAATTGTTACATCTATTGGGATGAGAAAACCAAAGAAGGAGTGATAATTGATCCCGGCGCTTACGAAGATTTTGAAAAAGATGAGATACTGAATTACATTAAGTCGAATGGGATAAATATAAAACTCATCTTAAATACTCATGGACATATTGATCATATCATTGGCAACGACTGGGCGAAGAAAGAATTTAAGGTCCCTTTGTTTATGCATAATGAGGATATGATATTTATTAAGAATGCCATGAAACAGGGTGAAATGTTCGGCGTGAGCTTTCCGCAGCCGCCGGATCCGGATAAATTCATTGATGAAACTGATACCATTCAGTTCACAGGTACGGAGTTTAAGATAATCCACACACCGGGACACTCACCCGGCAGCGTATGTTTTATTGATGAAAAAGAAAAAATAATGTTCGGAGGTGATGTTGTCTTTCGCGGCTCGATAGGACGTACCGACCTTTACATGGGAGATATGGATGTATTGCTTGACTCAATTCACAATAAAGTATTCAAATACCCTGATGAATTCATAATTTACCCCGGGCATATGGAGGATACTACTATTGGTGAAGAAAAGGAGAATAATTCTTTCTTAAACGGTGAATATGATAAATACGCCTGAGGATTAAGAGATCTAAAATATTTCAAAGCACGAATCTACCAGAGACAATACTTCAGGTTTAGGCGGTTCAACCGGACCGCTTGCTTTGAGCTCAGCGCCGAACTTTTTGAATGATTCAAGCTCATTCAGCTTCTTCTGCCCGTCCTCATCCCTGAACATTGCAAAATGCATGAACGTCTGCCCGTCTTCAAAAATAAACGTTGAATATTTAATGCCGGTATCATTCAGCCCGCGTAAGTCTGACATGACTCTGGATATATTTGATTTGTTCGTTTCAACGAATTCAGGTTTTACTTTGTACTGCACTCTTACTGTTTTCATTGTGTGATTTTATGTTTTTCAGAGATTAAACTAAATATCGTAATTTAAAATTAAATAAGAACTGACAATTTTATTTTATGGAAACGAGTTCATTTTTCGTATAGATACATGCCCACCAGACGAGAAATATCTGTATAGGCAGACGAATAATTGATATCCACAGCTCAGGGTTATGCTCATTTGCATAATTAATTGTCATTTGAATATTTGCAGGGAAGACTGCGATCAAAAGAGCAATTAATAGCCATGCAGCTATTCTGCGGGTTGAGCGGGGTATTAGAAGTAATGCAAAGAGAATTTCACATGCGCCGCTCAGATAAACAAGCTTTAGGTGCCATGGAAGATATGGCGGCATAATGGCGAGAAAATATTCAGGCATTGTGAAGTGAGAAATTCCGGTGAAGCAATACATTGTTGACATAATGTAAAGGAATATTTTTTTAAACTTGCTCATCAGTCATTATAAGTAATTTTATTGTAATTTGGCCGGTTCAGTTTCACTGGGTCTAACGGCGCCTTTTTTCCCTGCAAAGATAAATAGTTAACGGAATTAGTAGGCTACCTCCAAACGCTGCGGGAATTATCTTCAACCAGTCTGAACCATTAAGCACGCCCGCAACAGTTAGCTTATTTGCGGAATAAAGCATCAGCGGGATAAAAAGAATCGCTCCTGTAACAACTCCCGGGTTGTAATACCTTGTCTTAAAAGCTGTAAAAAAATGCAGTATGCCGTTTAAGAATACAATGCCAATAAGTGTCATAACAGCAATTACACTTGAATTAAAGAACAGGATAACCAGTAATGCAAAACCCCAGCCAAGAACTAAATTAACATATAAGATCGCTTTATCAGTAATCATATTCCGTATGAACCCTAATGGGTTATAAATATTATTGTTAAAATAATCCTTAAAGCCTCCGGGAAGGACATATTCTTCAAACTGGTGGAACATTAAAAATGCGAGACTTAAAATTGCATATTTTTCAAGAAGGGGCAGCCCGTTACCGGCTACAGTGTAAACATACAGCAAAAGCAGAACTGCTATTATTACTCCGCCTTTTGGCCAATTTTTAGTTATAAAATTCATTTTTAAATTTATGCGCAGTTAAATCCTGTTCTTTTTGTTCAGGTCAATTCCTTTATAATAACCGGTATCAATATCTTTCAATAATTTTGTAAGCAGTGTTATTTGACCGGTATGGTATGAATAATGTTCCGTTACATGAACAATAATTGCTATACCTGATGACGTGTAGCCCTGTACTTCGTATTTATTGATAAGCTGTTCCTCTGTAAGATCTTTTATTACAGCACATGCGCTTTCTGAAACATACTTAATCTTCTTAAGCAGTTCATGTTTACTGAATCCGCCTGTTGCCTCGAACTCAGAATCTCTGTTCCTATTGTCAGCCATTCCGCCAAGAGAGGAGAGAATATATTGTGTTATGTTTCCGCATAAATGAAGTATGAGATTGCCAATGCTGTTTGAAGAAGAATTGGGTTTTTGCCATACTTCTTCTTCGTTTAATTCTCCCAGGCATGTTTCTATCCTCGGGTAGTTGAGCGATATGTGGTATATTGATTGCTCTGCAAATTCCTGCAACAAGCTCTTATTTATGCTGATATTCTTTTCCATAAAATATATTCATGCAAATTAATGCTCTATTATATTATAAAATATGAGAAGCATCATCAAATTTAAAATATTACTGTTAGGGTGGTGTTAAGATTCAGGAACCGGCAAAATCAGAAAATAATTTTTTTAAAAAAATGTTGACTTTGAAAAGGGTAATTATGCTTTTGATTATTCAGTGGTTGGAATAAATGTTGCAGCAATATCTTTTATCTGCTTTTCAACATCGGTGTTATAATTTTTTGATTCTGTAATGAACCTGACCATATATACATAATTGTTCGGTGCATCAGGAAGCTTTGTCCTGTAATAATATATATTTTCGTCAAACTTTGTATCTTTATATGCTGCACTTTTCATATCATACTTCCCAAAATCCTGCTCAGTGTAATCACCCGTTTTTTGAGGGATATTCAAGCTGATATCCTTTTCCAGATTGTAGATAAAATCTTCAATGTTCTTTACGCTGTTGAGCTTAAATGCAAGGAGCATTATTGCCATCGTTTTATCTTTGTTCTCAAACGAATAGGAAATGCCGTCCTTATCGGATGTTTCTTTCATATCCTTCATTTCCCAGCCGGCCGGAAGCTTTAGGGTGAACTTATAAGAAACATCAGTAACGTTTTTTCCGTCAGGCTGCGCTTTTAGTACAGTTAGAGTAGAAAAAAATATTAATAGAATAAAACCAAGTATTGTTTTGTTAAACATCTTATCTCAATTATTAAAATTTAGAAATAACTTTCTTTAGCGGGAGGGTAATTTCGCTTTCATGCTTTGGTACTCATCTGTGAAGAGACCTTTGGTTGGATCGGGCTTTGGACTTATTTTAGCTAACTCTTTATTGACAAAACTGATCCTGTCATTTGGAAGCGGATGAGTGGATAAGAGCCTGTCAAGATCGCCGGGTGTATTTCCCTTTTGTCTTTGTTCTTCTTTTATCTTATCAAAGAAGAAAGTTATGCCGCCGGGGTACCATTTGGTTGATTTTAAATATTGAATGGAATAATAATCCGCTTCAGTTTCATCGTCTCTTGAATTCTTAAGGAATGCAAGACCCACAAACAGGTTTGCCGCAACTTCAGCCAGCATGCTGGGGTTACCGCCAAGTATAAAACTTAGTAACATACTTACACCGTAATAAGCGGTAAGCCTTTGTGTTACGTGTCTGCGCTCTGCATGTGCAATTTCATGAGCCACAACACCTGCGAGTGTAGCTTCGTTATCAACAAATTTCATTAAGCCTGTATAAACATAAACAAATCCGCCCGGAGTGCAAAATGCGTTTATAATAGTATCATTTATTATCTGGAAGTTATATGGATAGATATTACGTTTTAAAATTTTTGGTGAATTCAATATATCTTTCCCAAGCCCTGATACGTAATCTTTAATTTCCTGGTTGCCCTGCAGCATTGGGAATTCCTTAGGATTTGCTTTTATTTCCTTATCAAACTGTTCACCAAGCTCAATATCATCTTTATCTGAAAAAATATTAGACTGCTCGCAGCTTTGGAATACCGCAGATGCAACCAGAAGAGCAAAAAGGAAAACAAACGGGTAAAATCCTTTATGCTGT
>JBDTNV010000018.1:0-30615 GCA_039933555.1 Ignavibacteria bacterium | reverse complement strand
ATACCTGTCAGTAGTAGTAAGTATCCAGACAGCAAAAGCCGTACCTATCAATGGACTGCCGTACCTTAAAATTTTAACGGCCCAGTCTTTTGAAAAATGAATTCCATAACGTTTAAATACATATACAATAGTAAAGAGTGCCATCAGTCCGTATGAAATTACACTGGCCATTATTGCACCCCAGATACCTTTTTTGAGGATCAGTATAAAGTATATATTGAAAAAAACATTCACAAGCAGATTTGAAACTGATACCCATGTAAATATCCACGGGCGTTTTTCGAATCTGATTAAGTCAGTAAAAAAGGAATAAATCGATTGAACGCCCAGTGATATACCTGTTAAGATAAGGAACAGTGAATAATCTTTCCCGAATATTAAAAATGTAAGTTTGTTTGAAAGCAGCCCGACTATAATAAAAATTACAGATGCAAAGGTTATTCTGATAATGAGAGTAGAGGAGACCATAATTGGCCGCTCTTTAATATGCTCTTTCCGGAAATAATAATAGCTGAGAGATGAATCAGTGCCTGCTACAACAAGATAGATACTTATGATCGCGACAGTGCCAAGCAGGTCTAATATTCCGTAATCTTCAGGTGTTAAAAGGGCAGTATATAGCGGCAGAAGAAATACCCCAATGAATTTCTGGATGTACGTGCTCAGGCCGTATATCATCGTTTCCTTGAAAAAACGCTTAAGCACTTAGTTTATTTCTCCTTCAAGAAGTTTATAATACTGTTCAGATATTATTTTTGCATCATGATAACGTTCTACATATGACCTTGAATTGTTTCCAACTTGAATAAGCTTATTCGGAGAGCTGAGAATCTCTTTCAAAACATCATATAAGGTATCAGGGTCTGCATTAATTACAGGCATATCATCCGGGGAATTCTTCAGTATATCCTCCCTGATATAACAAACGACAGGTTTCCCCATAGCCATAGCTTCAATAGAAAATAACCCATAAAACCCAACAAGCATTTGGTCTATAATGAGATCTGATCTTTCGATTTCCCTGTACAGATCTTCGGCCTTAACATCTTTTACAATATTGAATTCAAAATCGAATTCCGACTGTAGTTTTTCGATTGCCGTTATTATATATCGTGTTCCTTTATATTCCGGATTTGAAGGAGCGTGCAGAATCTTTAATCTTTTCCCGGGATTTGTTCCGGCATATTTGAATTTTTCTACATCTATCGGGAAAAGAGTAGGGTAGTACTTCCTGCTCAATGCGCCTGCTGTTTCTTCTGCGCATGCGATGAGGTCAAATTTATCTTCAATGATCTTTACCTTTTCAGGTTTTGTTGCCAGTACACATCCCACAAAATTTTTGTAATTATCGGTGCATTCCCGGCATGGATTCCATTGGAACTGTTCGACCTTCTCAGGCAGCCTTATATCGCACCCGGTAAAAATAACCATAGTTTTTTTCCCAAATAAGCGAAATAGCTTTATATCCCTAAAGCCCGGGAGCAGCGAACCTGTTGAATCAAAAATAAAATATTTATAATTAAAAAGAAGCTTTAAGAGCAGAAAAGATTTCTGGAATTTTCTTATAAATGAGTTATTTGAATATTTAATGACCCTGTCAGTTTCATAACCGTAAATATGCTCACTAAGGGAATAAAAATCCGCTGGGATATCATTTTGCTCAAAACCTTTCTTTAAGCTTGTGAATATCCCGGCAATATTTTCGAGACCTAAGAAGACGTTTTGTTTTGAACGCATTTAAGAAATTAAAATATTCTGCGGGAAGGGTTGAGAAACTACCAATATTTGGCCCTGTTCTTCTTGTAAAACTCAATGGTTTTCTTAATTCCTTCATCCAGTGTGACTCGAGGCTCCCAGCCAATGGTATTTTTGATCTTTGTTATATCAGCATAATAATCGCCCGGTTCCAGTGCTTTGCGCTCCGTTGTGAATTCAGTATGATCAATACTGCCCGTGCCTGCAATTGCAATTATCTTATTTGCCAGGTCAAGAAAGCTTAAGGGTATACTAGTTCCGACATTATAAACTTCCCCGTAGGCGTTATCGCTCAATGCAATTGTAATTAATGAATCAATAAGGTCATCAATGTAAAGATAATCCCTTAATATCCTCCCGTCACCAAACAGGTGAATAACTTCATTATCCATTGCTTTTCTTATGAACCAGTTGAATACTCCGTATTCATCATGTGCCATCTGGTGGCGCGGGCCAAATGTATTTGTTATTCTTAAACAAAGTGATCTTATATGATGAAGATTGTGGTATGTTAGAACAATTCTTTCTGCCGCAAAATTCGTGATTGCATAAATTCCAATTGGATTTATTGCATGATTTTCTGCAACCGGCAACGTTAAAGAGGAACCATATTCACCGCGCGTTCCTGTAAAAATAACCTTCGCCTCAGGATTATTCAACCTTAGGGCCTCCATCAATACAAGTGTGCCTTCAACGTTTATGGAAAGATCATTCAGAGGGTACTTAACGCTATCAACATGGTTAACTTGCCCTGCAATATGATATATATAATCCATCCCTTTTACAAGGTGGTTCATCGAAGTAGGATTCCGGATATCGGAAATATTGAACTTAACTTTATTTTTCACCGGTTCAATATTGAATAAATTTCCGCCCTGTCTCGGTAGCATGTTATCCACTATTAATACCTCAGCACCAAGCTCAGCAAGCCTGATGCTTAAATTGCTTCCAACAAATCCCATACCGCCTGTAATAAGTACTTTCTTATCCTTCAGGCCTTTTGTGTTTACTTTACTTGCCATTTCTAAAAATTTGTGTATGAATATTCAATTTGTATTTTATTATCTCTGAGGATTATTTATTATGAAATCCAGAGCAATATCATTTAGTTTATGGGTAACAATTTTGTTTTGTTTGCAGTATGTAAGCAAAGATATAAAAAGATCCCTTGTTCCTATTACTTCTTTATTCCTATAGTTTAATAGTGTTTTTGGGTCATTGTAAAACTTTTTTGCTTCATTGTAACGGTATTTGTTTTCGGTATTCAGGAAAATATGTATGGGGTGAAAATCAAATACGATCAGGCCTTCCTCTTTTAGATCAATCCTGCTTTCATCGAACGAGAAACCGTATGTCCAGTGTACATCGTCTTCCCAGTTATACGGAATCCTGACCATACCGGTCCACAATTTAAAGGGTTTTAAACCGGTATGATATGGCATAAAGTGGTTTGCGTCATATACCAGCTTTTTATCAGCAAATAGCTGCAAAATGGCTGTGCTTTGAAGCATTGAGTGAGATCTAACGCCCTGAGCTTCGGGGTGGATATCAAGTATGTCATCAATAATATCAACAGCCCTTTTATCGCTCTTTCCCGAAAGGATTGGGTTAAAATTGGGGTGAATGCCGATCTCAAATAATTTCTTATTGGATTTAGCAAGCTCAAGCGAATGATGTGTAGAAAAGAATGTACATTTGACGCCATAATATTCCAGAAGATTCACTGTATCTGCAATAACTTCTTCGGGTGCCCAGTCTATATCCGAGGTAAATGCGATCACTAAAAATTTTTCCTGTTAAATTTTGTTAATTATATGTAATTTAATTAATAATTAACTCAAAAAGTAATAAATAAATAAGTATTTATTATGTTTTTGAAGTTTGATTCATTGAAGCTAATTATTTTTGAAGTACATAAAATAAGTTATGATCAGTACAAAGTTAAACAATTTTAACAGAATGATGAGCGTATTTAAGCCAAAAAGTGCATTAAAGTACTATAACTTAAAATATGTCAAAGGTGATGATACTAATACGCATTATCTCACTTTAAAAAACGGTTTGAAGTTGAGTGTTAATAAAAGTGCCGGCGACTTGACCACATTATTTGAAATTTTTGTAAATGACGATTATTCATTCAAAGCAGAGAAAAACCGTAAGATTAATATTCTGGATATAGGCGCTAATGTTGGTTATTTTTCTCTTTTTGCTGCCAAGAAATTCCCGAACGCAGATATTTATTCATTTGAACCTTTTCCCGGAACTTTTGAAAGACTTTCGGATAATATCAGAAATAATAACTCAGGCATTAAGGCATTTCCATATGCGGTCAGTGATTTTAACGGGACTTCAGATTTCTATTCCTTTGAATGGGCAGGTTGCAATACAATGGTTGATAGGGAGTTTGATGAAGGACACTACCAGAAAACAACGGTTAACTGCCTGGCTTTTGACGATATCTTTACCAAAACGGGTGTGAATGAATTTGAGTTTGGCAAAATTGATTGCGAGGGAAGTGAGTATCCAATATTCCTGAATTCAAAGGATGAGTCAATTAGGAGAATTAAGAATTATATCCTTGAAGTGCATGATGATAAAAAATATACGAAACAGGATCTGATTAACCGCTTTAAAGCACTAGGATACGATGTAGTTGATAAAGAAAGTTTAATTGAGGCAAGTATTAAAGAGTAAATTACAGTAGTTTATAGGTTTAATAATTCTGCCCTTTTGTTAAAATTTCAAGGCTTTCACCGCCGCAGTTAAAGAGTAAATCCAGTATATTCATATATGGCTGAAATTCAGAATTATTAAATTGGCTGTATGAAGGATGATGATATTTCTGAAACATTATCTTCAGTCCCGTACTGTTCCAAAGACCCATATCAAGATAATTTATGCCTTCACCTCCTGATATGTAAGTATCTGCTTCTGAGAGTTTTGTGAGGTCAATTAGCGCCTGGGTGCTTGTAGTATTAATTGGCGGCAGCTCTGAGC
Source organism: Ignavibacteria bacterium (assembly GCA_039933555.1). Taxonomy (GTDB): domain Bacteria; phylum Bacteroidota; class Ignavibacteria; order Tepidaquicellales; family OLB5; genus OLB5. The sequence goes on along the minus strand of JBDTNV010000018.1, from coordinate 25,863 downwards.
TTCTTAAGAATTTTGTTTTGATGCCAAGATTTTCAGCTGCTTTGGTAATTATCCGGCAATTCAATTCTGAAAGCAGCTCAATTTCAGAATTATATATTTCTTCGAATGAAGAGGCATATTGTTTGTAATATGGAGCACGGCCATAAGTAACTTGCAGGGAACGCCAGTTCTTGGCAAGATTTTTTTTTGGGTCTTTTATCTTCACTTCAAATATCTTCTGGCCAAAGTCATGCAGTACCGGAACAGATATCCATTGCCAGCCGCCGGATACGCATATTTTGTTGCGGTTTTGCCAGTCATTTTTTTTGAACTGGGTAGTATCATAAAGAATAAAAACATCGCTCCTGAATGCCTTTTCAAAGAACCCCAGGTAGGGGAGGTAATTTGGCTGATGTACAGTGCATATCATATTATTTTACAACCTTAATTACATCAAAACCCTCTACGTATTTATCGTTAAGCAAAATATCAAATGCCCTGTATTCCGCCAGACCTTCAACGGCTCTATCGGCCATGTATCCTTTGCCTCCCTGAGATGAATGGATCTTTACTGCTTTTACCTTTAAACCGATGTAATCAGTTATATCAACAAAGTAATTGGGAGAGAATTTTCTGGATGTACTTGGCGTTTCATATGCGTAAATTTCTCTCACGGTCCGGCAGGCAACCATACATGCATTAAAAGTAGACCTGTGGTCCTGGTGAGTATCAGATTCCGTTGGTATGAAAACTGCATCCGGATCAATTTTCTTAATATATTTTTCAATAATTGTAATTGTTTCGGGTCCTTCGCTGATGAACCTATCAGGCAGATTTTCAATAAATAACTTTGCATTGATCAGAGAAGCAGATTCTTCAGCTTCACTGATACGGTTATTCTCGTCAGTTCCGCCTTCTCCTTTGGAAAGTACAAGGAAACTGACTTCATCGCCTTTTTTCTTGTATTTTGCCATTGTACCAAAGCAGCCAAGCTCGATATCATCGGGATGCGGTCCGATTGCAAGTATTCTTTTCATTTTTAGAAAATTTAGATTTATTTTTATTTAAGTTCACTTACTTTTTTAAATACTATTCCCATCCTTTTTGAAACAGCTTCAAGAGAATAGAATTGTTCTACACTTTCTCTCATATTCTTGTATTTACCGGGTTCATTTAATACTTTCATGATTGCTTCTTTGTATTCTTCATCACTTTGAGGTATCTCTCCAATTTCATCGGCATTTTTACCAAGATAGTTCTTAAGCGAATTAGAAACAACCGGTGTATTGCACGCCAGGCTTTCCAATGGGGCAATCCCTGTACCGCCAAAGTAATCATCTCTTAAACTTAATAGCACATAAACATCTGCAGCGCAATAATATTTATAAAGATCAATATTTAAGACTCTACCGATAACAGTAGCGCCGCTCTCTATTGCAAGATCATAGTATTCTTCACCCCATTTACCGCGTTTTTCATTTCCGGCAATTAAGAGCTCTGTCTCAGGCATTGTTTTTTTGATATCGAGCCAAATCTCTATTAATTTATCAACCTGTTTGTACTTATAGAGCTTTCCGACATAAAGTATATATTTTTTATCATCGCTTAGGTGAAGCTCATTTCTTGCTTCTTTCTTTGAAATATATTTAAATCGCTTAATATCCAGGCCGGTTGAAAATATTTCAAATTGCATACCGGGATTAGCTTTTTTTATGTATTTAACCTGGTTAATATCGCAAATTAAAAAATAACAAATATTTTTGAAAGTTATTTTTTCAATTATTTTACCAAACAAAGCTTTTAATTTTCTTAAACCTCTGGAAGTATCATATAAAAAGAACGGAGACCAATCCCCGTGATGGGTTGTAACTATTTTGGCTCCTTTTAAAAAAAATGCTGCCTGGTACGTTTGCCAGTTATGTGTATGGACAACAAAGAATATTGTGTTTTTATTATTCCTGTTTTTCCTGAGCTCTTTTATGTACTTCAGGGAAAAATATCCAAGCTTATTGAGATGAATTGAGTGAAATATCCGGAACTTAATGTTATCCAGACTTTTCTCATAATATTTTCCTTCGCAATACCCGTCTAATCTCCAAACTTCAACATCATATTCTTTAAGATAATGATTAAAAAGTTTTCCAAAAGTACTCCCGAATCCATAAGTATAGAACCGGTTTTCAGAATCGGGTTTCCGTGGAAACTGGCTTGGTTCATAATTGAAGCAGAGTACAATTATCTTAGGTTTCATAGTTTAAGATGATACACTTCAAAAGCTTCGGCATATTCTATGCCAAATTGGGCACCTCTTGCGCGCATCAGCCCTTTCATAACTTCCTTTGAAAAATAATATCCGCCGCTTTTTGTTGTAGACCATTGTGATTTATAGCATTGCGCCGCCTTTATTTTTAGATTCACCAGTTCAACGGGAAGCTTTACATGCATATTAGGCATGAAATCATAACCACTTCTAATTACTTCGTAACCAAATATGGTTTTTTCTCTGAATAGCCTTATAACTTCTTCGGCAAGCACAATGTGATCCTGATGAATATCATGAATGGGCGGCGTAAAAATTACATCTACATCAGTTTTTGTGGCAATATCATACAATATGTTCCGGATCTTTGATTTATGATCATGGAATATCCTGGTTGGTATATCATACACCGTACACTGTATCTTATCCAGCCCCAGGATCTTTAAAGATTTATCTTTTTCCTTCAGATTCCTTAATTTTCCGTCTTCATATCTATCAGACATTACGAATATTTTCAGATTAATTGAATCGAGATATTTTAAAATAGTGCCCGAGCATCCCACTTCAAAATCATCGGGGTGAGCGCCAAAAACGATTACATTTTTTTTTGCCCCGTTCTTTTTTCTGGAAGATACTATGCTGTCTATCATAATTTATTATTTTCTGTGTTTTGGTTTTTTTACCAGGAAAAGTCTTCTTAAAAATAAGCCTAATATCGCATTTATGTAAAGTATGAGAATTAAAAAGTAAAGGAATGTTTTTAAAGCCACATAATAGAAACCGTTTTTTACAATGGGAAAGTTATTGGAAAATAAATATAAATAGTAGTTAAATTTCGAATAAAAAATACTCGTAAATTTCTTTAAAAATCTGTTCTTCCATTCCGGCTTGCTGAAAATTACATTTTCATAGTATTTAAAATAATCCTTACCCACCAGTGATCTTTTCGTTAATAAAATGCTATCCTGCTCAATTTCGTCATCTCTTCGGAATGTTTCTTTATTTGAAATCTCAACTGCGTTAAGATAGTCATTGAAACTTCGTTCACGGAAGCGGAATCCGAAAGTGGGATCAACAACATACCATTTCTGGTGCCTGCTGGAGTATATTTCGCAAACTACATGGAGCGGGTAACCGATTTTATCATCAAAGCCTACCTGATTGACATTTCCTCCCTGCAGATTTATCATTCTTGCAGGTACATTAAAATCGCTGCATATTTTTAGAAATATCTCACAATTCCTTCCGCACTCTGCAATTCCCAAATTATCAATATTCGCATTAAAGTATGTAAGAACCTGATTTATAAGCGTGTCATTATCATTTAATAATGCAGTACTTACTAATTTTGCAGGGTCAATCCGGAATTGTGAGGGGTCTTCAGAGAATTCATTTAGGGTGCTTATAATAACAGAGCTGTAGAATATCTGGTTATAATATATCTTCGATTCCTGTGAGTGTGACACTACAACGTAAATTGAGTCGGTTTCAGGTGAATCTTCAAACTGGAAATATATTTTATTAATTTTACTAAATGTTGAATCAGGAGAATAAATTTGTAAAGTATCATAATATTCAAAGCCACTTTGATGCTCTTTTATCCTGAATCTTTTATTACCTTCGAGCCCCAAACGGTCTTTGGCTGTAAACTTGATGTTTACGCGTTTAAAGTTATCATATTGTACCGGGAAAGAATAAACATCCTGTAAATTAACAATAGGTATTGTAGTACTGCTGCCCCATGCAGTATCAAACATTTTACTGCTGATAAAAATAATACTGATAGTAACCAGAGTTAATATCAGGATCTTCCGGAACGAATATGATTCAAGTATGAATTTTATCAAGTATTCAATAAAATAAAGAGTAAATTAACCTTAAATCTGTTAATTTAATATATATTTAGAAATATATTAATATTTTCTATCGGTGAATAAATTAATAAAATATTTAAGGCTTAACAATCTCCATATTTCCCAGCTATAATCCTTATTGCCGTTGTAATGATCTTTAAGGTTTAGCTCCAGTGTTTTTTTGTCTAAATAATCGAATAGCAGGTTTCCATTGGTAATTAGACTCTCTTCGATAAACGTTTTCAATGAACCCCTGGTCCACGCCGAAAAAGGTACAGGGAATCCAAGTTTGTCTTTTCTGTTTACAACTTCATCGGGTAAAAATGGTCTTAGCGCTTTTCTGTAAAGCGGCCGTGATACACCCTTGTGAGATAGATAAGAGGTCTTTAAGTTTAAACCAAGCTCTACCAGCCTGTAATCAAGAAAGGGTACACGGCTTTCAATTGAATGTGCCATGGATGAACGGTCTTCGTAGTGCAGCAGGGTGGGAATTGTCATGTTCACGATAAAATGATAAGAAAGATTTCCAAGATAATTGCCAAATTTCTTTGGTGGTTCTACATCATATATCAGACTTTCCTTATCAATATTCCTGATGAAATCCCTGTTAAAAATATCAAACTTTGCCGAAAACTTCGATCTTGTTAGATAACCATATTGCTTCGGGAAAAGCCAGCTGGAAAATGAATGCAGTCCGTTTTTATTGAAAAATTTCAAATAGCTTCCTGATTCTCCGAACATTTTAATAAAGCTTTTATCTCTTAGAATACCTCTTAGATACGCCCCCATCTGGAAGTAACCACCGAAAACTTCATCACCGCCCTGGCCATCAAGCAATACTTTCACTTTTTCCTTTGCCTTTGCCATTACATACCATTGCGGGTATAACCCCGGACCTTCAGTCGGAATTTCCTGGTAATAGCATAACTTCGTGAATATGCTTTCAAATTCATCTTCTTTTGGAATTACTTTATTTGCATTACATCCGAATTTATTATTAACAATATCTATATAAAATGATTCATCACATTCTTTTTCATTCCAAACTGCAGAAAATGTTTCGATACTGTTAGAATGATTTTCTGAAGCAAGCGAAACAATGCTTGATGAATCAAAACCACCGCTCAAACAGGTACCTACAGGAACATCGCTTCTGAATCTAAGCTTAATTGAATCTTCAAGCAACTCTACAATTCTGTGTTTCAGCTGTTCTTCATTTAAGCCTTCACTATGAACCTTAACATCATAATATTGGCTTATGGAAATTTTACCATCCTTGTAAACTAGGTAATGTGAAGCGGGAAGCGAAAAAATATCTTTGAGGTAAGTTTCTTCTGTGTTCAGCCTGTTTCCATAAATAAGAAAAAAGGGGATCTTGTCGCTATTTATTTCCGTGCAATTGGTGTTATAAACTGTAAGTGGTTTTAGTTCAGATGAAAATGCGAAGTAAGTATCATTCTTAACATAATATAGGGGTTTTACCCCAAACCGGTCCCTGGCCATGAACAGGATTTTTGTACGCTTATCCCATATAGCAAAAGCCCACATTCCGTTAAATTTATTAAGGCATTCAAATCCCCATTTAAGGTACGCATTAATTATAACTTCGGTATCAGAATGAGTTTTGAATGTGAATCCATACCCGATAAGCTCTTCTCTTAGCTCAATGTAGTTATATATCTCTCCGTTAAATGTGATCCAGATATTGCTGCTTTGGTCACACATCGGGCAATGGCCATTTTCACTCAGATCAATTATAGAAAGTCTTCTGTGCGCTAAAATTACCGATTTGGAATTATCATCTGAAATATTAAAGGGAGGGTATTTGTGCTTGATTGCTTCGGTTGAATCTTTTCCTGAAAACCTTTCAGCTGATGAACCTGAACATTCTATTACTACATAGCCTTCATCATCGGGACCCCTATGTTGGAGCAGATCATTGGCTTTATTAATCTTCTTTTTTAGATCATTATTTGCGGTGATTATTCCGTTTATTCCGCACATGCGGTTAGAAAAGACCTCCGTTTAGGTTGAGAGTCTGTCCGGTAATATATCTTGAATTATCTGAACATAAATATTTTATACAGTCAACTATTTCCAGCGGGTTGCCAAATTCCTTCATTGGGATAGTTTCTTTGATCTGTCCGCGAATATCTTCCGGTATCTGGTACAAAAGCCCGGCATCAAAATAACCGAGTGAAATCAAATTGGATGTAATATTATTTTTTATTACTTCTTTAGAAACTGTTTTGCTTAAACCTCCAAGCCCCGCTTTGGATGCCGAATATGCGGCTGTCCCGGCTACACCAATCTGCGGTACTACAGAGGATATGTAAATTATTCTTCCATACTTGTTTTCTTTCATTACAGGAAGAACATGTTTTGTACAAAGGAAAGGTCCGGTTAAATTTACTGCAAGTACTCTATTCCAGTCGTCAGTTTTAAGCTTCCAGCTCATTGCATTGATAGAAATACCGGCATTATTTATCAGGATATCGATAGTGCCGAAATCTGCTTTTACATTTTCCACCAACTTACTGATATCTTCCTCAGAAGTGATATCAGCCTGATAAGTTTTGATCTTTATTGCGGGATTATTTATCTCTTTGATATTATCAGTAATATTCTGCTGATTACTATTGTACTGCAGTGCCAGGTTAAAATTGCCGGCTGCAAGCCCCTGGCTTATGTATTTGCCAAGTCCGCCTGAAGCGCCCATTAATAGTACGTTTTTAGTTGACATTAAATATTTTATTTTCCGCTGACAACAAGATCGTAAGTTTGATCTCTCACTTTCTCAAGGTCGGCAATCATAAATAGTTCTTTATTATTCCTTAAGGTTTCAATTTTCCATCCCATCCGCATGAAAAGAATTATTGAACCGTTATTTGTTTTAGGCCAATAACCTTCCTGGTGTGTAAATCCTTCATCAAGACCCGTTTGGCAAAGCTTAATTATGTGAAGCTTGGCAAAATTGAAACTCCGGGTATCTTTCCTGGCGTAAGTGCAGTGATTATGAATTACTTTATCGTATACAGAAGAAAAGTTCACAAAACAGAGCTCATCCTTTTCATTCATAATAGTATAGCTGAATTTCCATTTATCGACAAGCGGATTTAAAAAGTATTCCCTGCTTTCTTCTTTCCAGCCGTAAAGCGATTGATGTTCTCTTCTGATATTGTTAACAAAGTTCATGAAGTCATCAGCCCGTTTGGACATGAGTTCACTATCGATCAATACGATCTTAAACCCGTTTTCTGCAAGTTTATTGGAAACGAATTCATGGTAATTGGTACTGTTTACGCTCATAGATTGTAAAAAAAGGTGAGTATGTAATTTTTAAGCCGGAAGTTGTTATAAACTGAAAAGATCATGTTCCAAAATTATTCATTAAAACCTGTCTTATTACATATGCTGCAGTAATAATAAGTACAATATAAAAAAACAGAGTAATGAAGGAGTATTTATTAATAGTATATTTTTTCAATATACCTCTCCAACCGCACTCTCTGCACTTGTAAAGGTTAGCCAGTTTCGAAAATTTTACAGAAGCTTCGAACAAATTTTTTGTCCGGCTTCTTCTGATAGTCCCTATTTTCCCGCAGGAAGGACATCTGGATGTTTCAGGGAATGTTTTGAAAAATATCCTTAACTGCAATCCTAGTTTGGTTTAATTATCTTTTCCTTTGTACTGCCATTTGTGCTCACTCCGTTTGTTTCTTTTCCGTTTGACTCTTTTCCATTTGTACCGCCGGATTCTTTTCCTTTTTCAGAACCATAGTAGTAATAATAATACTTGTAGTAACTGCCGTATGTTGCCTGGTAATCAAAATTGTTCAGTATAACGCCAATAAACGTATCGTTGATCTTATTTAATGTATCAATTGTATTAACAAGCAGGTCAAGCCTGGTTTTACTTGCAAGACTTACAACAACTGTGCCATCAACATAAGAAGAAAGCAATTCCGCATCAGTTACGGTAGCAAGCGGAGGTGAATCAATAAGGATATAATCATATTTAGGCTTCATCATGTTCAGGAAGGTCTGCATGTGCTTTGAAGCGATAAGTTCGGCGGGATTTGTTGGTATAGTTCCGCATGTCATAATATGCAGGTTAGGGAATGATGTTTCCCTGACCGCTTCCTCAAGCGGAACAGTTCCGAACAGGTAATCGCATAAACCCGGGTAACGCTTCATATTGAAAATGTTATGCATTCTTGGTTTTCTGAAATCGCAGTCAAGTAACAACACTCTTGATGAGAGCGCAAAACTTGCCGCAAGATTTGAGGAAATTATAGTCTTTCCTTCTCTTGGTATGGAGCTTGTTATGAGAATGGTTTTAATTGGCTCGGGCTCCAATTTTGAAAATTGAAGTCTTGTTCTTAAAGTCCTGAAAGCTTCCGCAGGTACAGAATCGGAATTATATGCCAGAACAAGCTCCTGCTCAGTATGGGTATGCCTGCCGGCTTTTGGTTCACGCATAAATGTAGGAACCCAGCCGATAAGTGATATACCGATATTTTCAAGATCTTCAGGTGATTTAACTGATACATCCAGAATATTTCTGAGAAGCGCAAATCCATATCCAAATCCAAGCCCAATTAGGAGTCCGATTGTGATAATCAGGAACCTGTTAGGTTTAGATGGAGCTTTTGGTACTTTACCATAATCTATGATCTTAACGTTATTCGGCTGAGATTCTTCGTTTATTAAAGCTTCCTGGTATTTTTCCAAAAGCATTAAATAGACTTTTTCATTTGCCATTCTTTCACGTTCTAAGTTGGCATATTCAATACTCTGAGCAGGCAGTTTATTAAACTTTTCCTGGTATTTACTGAGATAACCTTTTAATAAACTTTCTTTGATCTTGTTTTGGTTATTTTGTACTTTAGTTTCAAAATACTTGGTTGAAAGGTTCCTTAAATCTTCAGGAGTGTTTGAAGAAGCGCCATCTTTTAAGATAGAAAGCTTTTCATTCAGGGTTTTCTTAAGCTCATCAATTTTTTTATCAGTTTCTTTTAAAGATTTTGAATTCTTAATAATTTCTTCATTACCTGTTTTAGCCAGATCCCTCTGGATCTCAAGCTTAACAATTTGTCCCTGCAGCTCCATTACATATGGGTCAGTTATTTTACTTTCATAAAAATCTGCAGCCTTAGGATCGTATTTTTCAAGCTCTTGTTTTATATCTGTTAACGCTTTACTTGTTGACTGGAGGTCAATCTGCGCACCGTTATAGTTATTTTCAATTCCCGAAAGTGTATTGATAATCGAATTTGCCTGTGCATTAAGCTCAACAACGTTTTCTGTCCTCAGGAAATTTGTAAGTTTATCTTCTGTCTGCAGAAGTGAGTTATATTTTTCCTGTACCTGTTTTTCAAGAAATTCCCTGTTAAGTGTTAAGTGTCCACGGTTAAATTTCAGTGAATAATCTGCATACGCTTCTGCGTAACAGTTAGATATCAAAGCTGCTTCCTGCGGTGAGGGACTTTCAGTCTTAATAGAAACAATATCCAGCCCCCTTTTTTGGGAAATTTCTGTTATGCCCTGCAGAACATTTGAAATTTGGTTTTTGCTTTTAGGTTCAAGCTGATTTTCCGGGTTTGTAACCAGAAGATAAAAAGACATTTTCCCTTTTAATACCTGGAATGAATCCAGAAGGGAATTAGCTGTTTTTTCACGTATCGAAAAAGACTTCAATATTTCTACTTCGTTATTGATATAACGCTCAGGTAATTCTCCTTCAATATCCGAAAATATCTTATTTTCCAGAACATTTTCTTTCGGTTTGGAAAGTCTCATAGAAGAAGATGATGCATATATATCTACCTGCGAATATGCATAAAAGTATGATACTATCAAACCTACGGAAAGACTTAGCAGTATTGGAACCTTGTTCCTTAAAATAAGATTAAAATAAAATCTTATACTATGCGAAGATTTTATGTTAGAATCTATGCTTCCGAATGATTTCCCGTTTGAAGGTGATTCCATATATTTTTATGTTATTTCTTATTAATTCTTTGAAATTGTAATTAACAAAGTTGCTATAGATACTACCGATGTAATTATCGGTACATATATCTGAAGATAGTCTCTGAAAGTATATCTTTTTTCCCTTTGAACAACTACATAGTCACCGGGCTGCAAAACCGGGTTCATTTTTGGCTTTGTCGAAACCTCGTCGCCCCAAAGCATGTCATCATAATTAAGTTTAATTACTGTGGGTTTTTTTACCGGGTCGTTAGCGCCCCTGATTATACGTATCTCTTCTAAGTTTGATTCCTCTATAGGGCCGCCTGAATATGTTATCAGATCCATAAAAGTTGTATTAATTGGAACACGGTATCTTCCGGGATACCTGATAAAGCCCCACAAACTTACTTCCATGTTAATACCTGTCGGGTCACTAAGATCAAAAACCGAAACTGCATTGTTTTTTTGAGATAATCCTAAAATTAAACTGCTATCAATTTGTGAATATGAAATACCGCAAATTAACAGGATAAATAACAGACTAACTATAAATTTCATCAATTTTTACGAATATTTTTAGGAAAATTCAAAACAATTTTGATATTGTCAATACTATATACCGTCATAAAATAATGAATTTTTGCCGTTTTTACAAAGCAAAACAACAGTAAAAAAACCAATAATGCCGCAATATAGAGTGATTTGAAAGATTTTTTCAAGTCTACTATATTTTAAAGCCAATTCCTATATTTGTGAATTATGAGTATAGCATTCGTTTATCCCGGTCAGGGTTCGCAATATGTGGGTATGGGGCAGGATCTCTATGATACATATCCTGAAATCAAGGAATTATACACTCAGGCAAATGAAATCCTGGGTTACGAAATTTCCCAGGTTAGTTTCTCAGGTCCCGAAGAAAAGCTTAAGCAGACATTTATCACTCAACCTGCAATTGTTCTGCACTCCGTTGCCGCTACAAGGCTGGTTAAGAATAAAGAGGCCGGTTATACGGCAGGGCATTCGCTTGGTGAATTTTCTGCGTTAATAAAAGCCGGTGCTTTGAGCTTTGAAGATGGTTTGAAGCTTGTACAGCTTAGGGGTGAGCTGATGCAAAAAGCCGGCGATGAGAACAAGGGCACTATGGCAGCAGTTATAGGACTTGATACAATAAAGATAATTGAAGTCTGCCGGGATGCCTCAGAAATAGGGATAGTACAGGTTGCAAATTTTAATTCACCCGGTCAGATTGTTATCTCAGGTTCCATTGAAGGCGTTCACCGTGCTATGGTACTTGCTAAAGAACGCGGTGCAAAACTGGTTAAAGAGCTTGTTGTACATGGAGCATTTCATTCACCCCTAATGGAATCAGCCAAAGAGGACTTCGAAGTAGCTCTGGACTTTACGGAATTCAAAAAAGTGCAGATTCCGGTTTACACAAATGTTCACTCTACACCCATAACCCGGGATACAGATCTTGAGTTCATTAGAGAAACACTTTATGACCAGTTAACTTCATCAGTAAGATGGGATGAAAGTATTGTAAATATGATAAATGACGGGGCAAGGGAATTTATAGAGCTTGGCCCTGGCAAAGTGCTGCAGGGACTAATAAAAAGAATAAACAATACTGTAGTTGTAAAAGGCATTGATAAAGCAGAAGATATTAATAAATTATAATATTACCGGAGGAAAGCAATGGGAAGTTTACTGCAAAATAAGAATGCAATAATAACCGGAGGGGCAAGGGGAATAGGACGAGCTATTGCCGAAGATTTTATAAATGAAGGAGCTGATATAGTTATCCTGGATAAGTTTTTCCCTGATGACTTTGAGAGCTGGAAACAAAGCAAATCATCAGGCGGCAGGAAGATCACTTCACGGTCTCTGGATGTTACAAGTACTTCAGAAACCGAACGGGCCTGCAATGAGCTGGCTAAGGAATCAGGACGTATAGATATACTTGTCAATAATGCCGGTATTACCAGGGATAAGCTTATTATGCGAATGGCAGAAGAAGACTGGGACTCTGTGCTTGCTGTAAATCTTAAAGGCGCTTTTAATATGATGAAGGCTATTTCTATGATCATGATCAAACAAAAAGGCGGAAAGATCATTAACATCAGTTCAGTAGTTGGTTTAACAGGGAATGCAGGACAATCGAATTATTCCGCTTCCAAAGCCGGGCTTATTGGCCTTTCAAAATCAATAGCCAAAGAACTTGCATCCAGAAATATTACTGTTAATTGTGTAGCTCCGGGATTTGTTGAAACAGATATGACTGCTAAGCTTAACAATGAACAAAGAACTGCAATGCTTAGTGTAGTACCATTAAAAAGGACATCTCAGCCTTCTGAAATTGCGGGTGTTGTATCTTTTCTAGCTTCGGAAAAAGCAGATTATATAACAGGACAGGTGATTGCAGTTGATGGCGGAATGGTAATGTAATTTTTTTAAGGGTTACTTAAATAAGGTTTATCTTAGGGAGTCTCTTTGGGACTTCCTTTTTTTTTAACTTAATTGCTATTCTCTTTATCTGTGCTTTAAGCTTCTGAACATCTATACCCAAATATACTTCATTATAGCTTTCAAGTTTTTCAGCCGCTTTGTTAAGCTGAATTAGTGTTCCTTTAAAGTTATTTTTCTTGGTAAGGTGGTAAAATGCAACTGCGATATGCAGCAGGCCCTGATAAAAATTTCTAGAATCGTCCCTTACATCAAACCAGATATCTTCAATTATCTCGTGGCACTCAAAATAATCTGCTTCGTTGAACTTATTTATCGCAGTAATAAGTCTTGACCGGTTGTAATCACTCATTACAATTACGGGTTTACAGCCTCTTCCTGCTTTATTACTTCCGGCTTGTCTGAAATTATCTCAGCAGTTATAACTGCATTCTTAACCGGCTCAACAGGCTGGTGCTTTTTCTTACGCTTATCAAGCAATGCATCAAAGCTTACTATACCTGCGCCGGCAAAAAGTGTTGTTAAGAAGCAAACTAAAAAGATCAGGTCTTTGTTGAATGGAATGCCATCGGAAGGGAAGAGTCCCCGTGATGCTATTTTAGTTAATGTTATTAATGCAAGAGTGAAGCTGCTCAAAGGAGTGAAAAATCCCATAATGTATAATGCCCCGAAAATTATCAGTAAAAAAGGAGTAACAAAACCAATAATGAACGCAGTATTTTCGCTGAAGAAATTTAATGCTTTTACTTTATTGATATAATCTTCGATATTGTTGGCCTGCATAATACCAAGAGAAAGTGTATATGCCCCAACAACTAAGCGGGTAAGCAGTAATCCTATGGATGATCTTCCGTGTGCTTTAAACATTAAACTCATATTACAGGAGTTTTAGTTAATGAAATGGAAGCTTTGAGGCGACGATCGGATTCGAACCGATGAATAAAAGTTTTGCAGACTTTCCCCTTAAGCCACTTGGGTACGTCGCCATATTTGATGATTTTAGGCAAAAAAAGCCTTAAATTGAATTCAAGGCTTTAATCATTACTCGAGCGGGAAACGAGGCTCGAACTCGCGACCTCAACCTTGGCAAGGTTGCGCTCTACCAACTGAGCTATTCCCGCTTAACTTTAGAATGCAATAATAACGCTTTTCTGAATTTATTTCAAGGAACTCATTTTTCCACAAAATTTGCTGTCAAATAAAGTAATTAACTCAAAAATCCCAGCCGAAAAAGAACTGCTGAAATATCCCGCTCTGGAAATTCTTGAAATTATTTTCAATTCTTTTGCCTATATCATATCTTAAGGCAATGATGTAAAACAAATTTATTCTCATTCCAACTCCAACACTTCCTTTTGTTTCACCATAGTCTTTATCCCATGCATTGCCAACATCAAAAAAAGCGGCGCCTCGTATGTAAGGAAAGAAGAAATTTATTCCAAGAGGGAAACGCACATCAACAAGATCGATAAGCGGGAACCGGAGCTCATTGCTGACAACAAATGCTTTCTTGCCGCGTAAGCCAAATCTTGGCCAGCCGCGCAGGTCCCAGCTTCCGCCGATAGCCCACCTTCTTGCTTCATCTCCTTCATTCATTAAATATGCGAACCGTGAGCCTACTGCAATAGTATTGCTCAGCCTGAAGTATCTTCTGTAATCAAAAATGAAAGTAAAGTAGTTTACATTGCCGAACTGAATATCTGTGGTATATCCTAAAGTTAAATTCAGCCTGCTGCCATCAAGCGGACCCGTTGGCCCCCAAATGGAATTATCTTTTGTGTATGAAATTGAATTGGTAAGAAGCAGTGCTCTTCGGTTTACCCGTTCTTCTGTGACACTGCGTTTGGAGTTTGCAAGCGAAATACTGGCATCAATACGCCTGAAAAATGACAGCGGGTAACTGAGTGCAAAATATCCGCCAAAGGTCCTTTCAAAATAAGAAAAATCATCACCAAGATCATACCTGCGGCCCGAGAGATGAAAAATGCCGTAAGCATAGTTAAGCCTTTGCCCAAGTGATACTTTGGAGATCGCAATATTAAAGCTCTTGAAAAACTCCTCGCCTGTTTCTGAATTATTGTATACCAGGAAGTAATACTGCTCATTACCAAGTAAATCGCTCATAGCAAGTATGCCGCCGGCGGTTGCGCCAAATACAGGGTCTGCGGTAATATTAGTAGTTGCAATATCGAGCGAATATTCTTTCTTATACTTTAACTGGTTCTTCTGAGGAATACCCTTAATTTTGTCAAATGTCCATAGCTTTTTTGTATCGGCAAATGAAAATGTTTTTGATATAATTGGTGTATCAATTAATTTTGGTACATCGTGAAGCATACGAACTGATATCCCGCCATTTTCATATGATGCAAACACAATTTTATTTTCACCTGCCCATTTGGGATCGAAAGTTGAAGTTGTGAAGTCAGTGACCTGTTCGGTTTTATCGCCTTCGGTCTTTATTATCTCACCTTTACCATCAGGCGCTGGTTCCCTTACAAGTTTAGTTATCCAGATATTCTGCAAACCACCCGTTGTTGATGTATAAACAACCTTAGTGCCGTCAGGGGAGAACTGAGGCGAAAAATCAACCTGCTCACCCGTAGTTAAATAGTTTATTGAATTTGTTTCAAGGTCATAAATGAAAAGATTATACATATTCTTCACTCCGGATGACGTTCTGTCAGATGAGAAAACTATGTATTTGCCATCGGGAGAGATATCAGGGTCACGGTCATCGTAATAATCATTGGTTAAGCGTTTGAGCGAATTATCGGCAACTGTAAACAGGTACAGGTCACTCTTGCCGCTCATATCAAGCGCGGGAAAGACCATGCTGTTACCGTCACTCTTCCATGCGGGTGCCCCTATCTGTACGATGTTATCAAAATGGAAACTGGTTACGAGCTTTTCATTCCTTACATCATACAAATGAAGCGCATCAGTACCGCCTGATTTTGTTGCGAAGGCAAGAATTCCTTTTGAGGAAATATCGAGCCCCGTTCTGAAGAAATGGAATTCCTCAAAATCCTCTGTACGCTCACCTTCTATAACGGTAATTACTTTACCTTTATTTTTAAGGTTAACTTTAAATAGACTTGTGTACCCTGTTTTGTTTCCGATAAAAAATACTTCTTCTTTATTTCCCTCTTTATAGTATGCCGGCTTATGCCCAAACCCGCCGGTAAATAGCGGTGTACTTTTCATTGAAGGGGAGTCTTCAGTGCTCATTTGCGGATAATATTTCTTTTTAAGGCTGTATAGATACTCCTTATCAAAAGCTTCGTAATCTCTGCCAATGGTTTTTTGCATGACCGTCGAAAAATCATCACTCATCCAGATATTATCAATCAACAGCAGTATTTTTTCAGGCCCGTATGTTTCAGAAATAAACTTCAATACATTTTGCCCAAGCTTATACATAAAGAAAGTTCCGTAGAAACGCTCCCAGTCATCAAGACCCGCTATATAATCATTGAGCACAGCATCTTTTATTACCATCTCTGCCGTTGCGTCCCAGTCATTTGACCAGAACTCGGCAAGCCCTTCTGTGAACCAGAGCGGCATCTGTCTTTCCGATGGCTGGCGGTGCAGTCGGAGTGTGTTTGCTACTTTTGCTGTCATAAATACATGGCAAAGCTCATGGCGGATAACGTGCTTAAAATTTCCAAGTGAACCGTCAAAAGGAATTACTACCCGTCCCTTAACAAATTCAAAGAAGCCGCCAACACCATCGGGTATAAGTCCGGGGGTTGTATTAGTTTCACGGAAGTGCGTTGGTGTAGCGTAAAAAATTATCGGGACAGTATCGATTAAGCTGTAATTAAAATTCTGCTCATGTATCTTGTAAGTTTCCTCAGCATAGGCTGCGCCAATTTCGGCAAGCTCTTTCATTTCAGGGTAATAGTAAATCTTAAAATGCTCGGTTGAAATTGTGTGCCAGTCGAAATCGTTATACTGCACTTTGTTCCTTCCAAAGCCAACATATTGGGCATGGGAAACCGAGCAGACCAGCAAAAAGAAGGCTGCAATAAACTTCATGTATTTTACATTAAACATTTTCATAAAATATCGTAACAAATGTTGAAAATCAACGGAAAATTTAGAAATTATTAAAAAAGCAAAATGCCAAAATCCAAAACCAAATTGCAAAAATTTAAGAAACAAAAGCTAAAATCAAAAGCTTTCACCGCAGAGTGCCCAAAGACCGAGTGGACGAACATTAACCCCGTCTGAGGTGGTATGTTGTTTGTTGTTGGTGAACGTAAAGTCCTTCGGCAACACCGAGAACGGGAGTAATTTCCAAAGAACTCATTCTTCATTCCGCAGATCTCAAAATACGAGAATTTCGATGTTTTGCTCTTATTTATCACTGTTTTGCATGATACAAATCATAAAATAAATCATATTTATATAGCTATCTTTGTAATAGCGGTGAAAGTAAAACACTCCGCAAAGGCTTCAAAAATCACCCTACGCTTTGAATATTCACTAAACGTAAATTTGAGATATGGATTCATGTAAAGATACATTCAGCTTTAGACTTATAGATTAAGGAAAAATACTGTAATCCTGAAATGCTGCTATTTTTTTAATTTTGAAAATTCTGAAACAGTAAATTTCACCTATAATGAAAAACCTTTTACTTGCTTTTTTAATTTTCCCTTGCATAGAACTTTTCTCAGGTCAAAATGATACGCTCTTTGAACCGGTTCCTGATATTCAGTACTGCGTGGAAGTTGACCATTGCAGCGGCTACGTTTTCAGGGGTTTAGTACTTAACAATGATTTTGTGCTCCAGCCGGGAATTACCGGGACATACAGAAATTTTACAGCCGGGTTATGGAGTAATCTGAATACATTAAGTACCGAAAGCGCTCCGGGAGTGGATGAAGTAGATTTTTATCTCGCACATGAATTCGATCTCTATGGTATCGGCATAAGTAATACTGCGGCAATGTATTTTTATTCAGGCAAGGATGCATACCCAACAACAGGTGAGTATATACTGAAGGCCGCTTATTATACCGGGCCTGTAGGATACTCTTCTGAGCTGGCGGTAGATTTTATGGAATACCGCGGGGCATTTATTATTACACAAAGTATAAACTATGAAAAGACGTTTGGTAAAAAACTTTGTTTCGATGCCTCTTTATCACTATCCTGGGCCGGAAGTAAATATAACAAAGTAAATGCAGGTTTGGAAAAAAAAGCATTTAATTATGCCGGACTTGATGTTTCATTAACCTACAATCTTAACAGCGGGGTTTATTTAAAACCTCATTTCCAGCTAAACACTTTAGTGGATAAAGAGCTCGGGGAATATATAGAGAGAAGAACTGTATTCTATGGCGTTCTTGTGGGGTATTCATTTTGAAAAGAAACATATTTAAGAGTACACAGCGAAGGATAATTTACCTTGTTGCCGCATTAGGATTGCTGATGCTTTGCGGATTGTTTTATCTCAAAACCACAGAAGATTCAAGAGTAACCATGCTGATGAAGGACGAGCAGTCAGATAATACAATTTTGCTTCAGAAGATCATAGATTTTAAATCCGAGGGTTTAAAAACGTTTGCAAACGATTATACTTATTGGGATGAAATGGTTCAGTTTGTCCAAAACAATGATACCGCATGGTCAAACGCTAATATCGCAGTATCAATGCCATCTTACGGAGTTGATTACGTATGGGTTTTTGATGAAGAGTATAAACCGGGCTACCATGTTTCGGGCGCAAATGTTCCGCCAATTGATTCTGAAATTATTACAAAAGAAATGCTGCTTAAAATGACATCAGGCAGCAGGTTCTTTCATTTTTTTATACGGACGAACTCCGGGATCGTGGAAATAAGCGGCGCGACAATTCACCCGACTGCTGACCCTGAGCGGTTAACGAAGCCGCGGGGTTATTTTGCGGCAGGAAGATTATGGTCAGATAAACTAATAGGAGAAATTTCTGAACTAACAGGCTCTGATATTGTTCTTAAAGAAGTAAACAGAAATGATTCCCTCTTATTACATGGTAATGATGCTAATTATGTGATATATAGTGCTTACACATTAAATACCTGGGAAGGTAAACCACTCATACAGGCGTTATCTTCCAGGGAAGTTACAATTGTCAAAAGCATGCATGAACAATCACACAGGCAGCTTACATTCATACTTGTATTTGTTTTTGGTATCCTTCTTCTCTTTTCGGTTTCATTGTACTATATGGTTAATTTGCCTTTAAGTAAAACAACCCGAAGCCTGAGAGAAAGTGATACGAAACATATATTGAAGCTTGTAAAGAAACAGGATGAATTTGGTGAAATGGCAAGGCTGATAAATGATTTTTTTGACCAGAAACAAAAGCTTGTAAAGGAAATTGAAGAAAGGACAGAAGCCGAAGGTAAACTGCGTATTTCAGAAGAAGAGTTAAAACATTCTTTAACAGAAAAAGAAGTATTGCTTAAAGAAGTGCATCACAGGGTGAAAAATAATCTGCAGATAATCATAAGTCTCATCAGGCTTCAAACCGGCAAGCTAAATGACGAAAACACAATTCAGCATCTTAATACAACGCTTAACAGGATAAAATCAATTGCCTTTGTTCACGAAATGCTCTACCGTTCAGATGATTTGAGCAGGATTGATTTTAATAAATATATTACCCAGTTCACAGGTTCATTGCAGGATATATATTCAGGCAGCTCGCGGGGTATTAAGCTTGAAATTTCAGTGAGTGATATTTTCCTGAGTGTCGAAAAAGCGGTTCCCTGCGGAGTAATTATCAATGAGCTGGTTACCAATTCAATTAAGCATGCTTTCAAAGGTGATACAGGCGGTACAATAAAAATATCTATGGAAATATGCGGCGATCTGTACATATTAAAAGTTTCTGATAATGGTATTGGCTTAAGCAAAAATTTTGATATTGATGAATCAGGTTCTTTGGGTATGTTCCTGTTAAAATCACTCTCCCGTCAGATCGATGCCGAGCTTGAAATAGAAAGTAAAAACGGTACGACTGTTTCCCTGAGATTCAGCGAAGAAGGCCGCCCCTTACCTGAGCCTAAGAAAATTACAGCGCAGCAAATAATTCAATTCTCAAGTGTGGCGGCCTGCCTCAATTGATTAGTGTGTCTCAAATAATACAAAGGCTTCTCTAATTGTTGTAAACGCACATTCTGACCCTCCTTTAACATATTAACTCTCTGTAAGAAATACACGTATATTTCTACTCACAAAATTTCTTTTCCCAAAATCCATTCCTGTCACTATTTTAATTAATTTATGTCTAATCTAATAACAGGTAAATTATAAATTAGATAGCCTAACTATGAAAAGTAATTATTTAACAGTTATTTGCATTATGATTTTGAGTGTTGTCTTCTTAAATTCGGTTATATCACAAATGAAACTGCCTGAGGAGAAAGACCTGAATCCGGTTTACCTGGAAGACCTGTGCCAAAAACTTAATGAGAGCAAAGAATACCTGCTTCTTGATGTAAGGTCACTTGGTGAATTTCGTGATACATCGCAGTTTAGCTATCTAAATCTTGGGAGGTTTAATAATGCTTTGAATATTGATTTAAACGAGTTAAGTAACAGGCTTGGTGAAATTGAATCATATAAGGATAAGGATGTATTTGTGTACTGCTCGCACAGTAACCGCAGCCGTGGTGCATGCGGTATTTTGATTGATGCGGGTTTTAAACATGTTTATAATGTAAATGGGGGAATTTCAGAATATGTATTTGATAACATAAATTGCCCTGAGGGTTTTTATTCAAATTTACTTCCTTATAAACTATTCTCTCCTGAAAAAACTAAAGAGTTGATCTCAGGAGGCGATATTGTTTTAATAGATATCAGGACACCGGAAGAATTTAACGGCACTTCAGCTGATGAATTTAAAAACATAGGGAAATTAAAGGGGGCTGTTAATATTCCATATAGTGAGCTTGAGAGCAGAATAAATGAATTACCAAAAGATAAAAAAATTATCCTGTATGATTTTGATAATTCCATATCTCAAAATGCAGCTGCTATCTTCTTAAGCAAAGGTTATAGTGATGTTGGCATCATGATATACGGTCTGTATAGCTGGGTGTATAAATTCGGCTCGGGTGATGCTGCTCTGGAAAATACTCCTTCGTATAAAATTCTGGATTACCGGGCATCGCTTGATGTGATAAAAAACCATAAAGATGTTATTTTGCTTGATGTAAGAAGTGAAGATGACTTCAACAACAAAAACAAAATGGAACATTTTAATTTAGGTCATTTAAAAGGTTCAATTAATATTCCGGCTGATGATATTCAGAAAAGAATTAAGGAACTCTCGGGATACAAAGATAAGGAAATATTGGTATATGGTAACTTAAAGGAAAGCAAGGCTCCTGATGTTTGCAAATATCTTCAAAATAATGGATTCAAAAATGTAAATAATGCAGCAAGCGGTTATTATAAGTTTATATGGAACAGAAAGAATATTAAGAATTATGACCTGCCGCAGGAAATGATCGTTAATCCCTAAAATACGGTTTAGAATTCCGACTTTTAATAATCATATTATTTCCTCAAATTTGGGAATAATATGGCTCAAAATCATCCAAAAAACGATTTAAATGAAAAAATAACCGAGCATCAAAATCCTGTTATAAGGTGGATACTTCTTATCGGGGGATTTGTGCTTGTCGGAATTGGTGTGCTTGGAATGTTCCTACCCCTGCTTCCCACAACAATATTTTTCCTGCTTGCCGCATGGTGCTTTGCGCGAAGCTCTGCGAGGTTTCACCATTGGCTGCATAACAACAGGCTATTTGGCAGGTATCTCACCAATTACCGCTCACGCGGGGGGATGACATTTGGGTCAAAAGTTTTATCCATTTCATTTTTACTTCTCGGAATCGGCAGTTCTATGATATTTGCAACAAATAATTTGTATATCCGGATACTGCTCGCCGCAATAGCTATAGGAGTTACATGGCATTTACTGGCGATTAATACAATTAGTAATGATTCATCAGATTAGTCAGATTCGGATTGCGGATTGTTGATTTCGGATCAGAAGTTTTGGTTTAACCTTTGCGTGCTTTGCGTGAAATAAAAACAAAAGAGTAAACACAGAACATATTGTCAAAAACTAGATCAGAAAAATTATCGCCTGAGACTTTCGCGGAAGAGCGTGAAATGCTAAATGAGCTGCGGCCGCAAACATTTAATGATTTTGTTGGTCAAGATAAGATAAAAAGCAATGTAGGTGTATCTATCGCAAGCTCAAAGAAGCGTGGAGATTCACTTGACCATGTACTGTTTACGGGTCCGCCCGGACTTGGCAAAACTACGCTGGCGTATATTATTGCCGGTGAAATGGGTTCGCGTATTATCACTACATCGGGTCCAGTGCTTGAAAAACCCGGCGATATTGCAGGTATGCTAACAAAACTTGAGGCTAAGGATATTTTATTTATTGATGAGATACACCGGATTCCAAAAGTAATTGAGGAGTATCTTTATTCCGCAATGGAAGATTTTAAGCTTGAAATAATTATAGACCAGGGACCCGGCGCGAGAAGCGTAAGCCTGCAGCTGGAAAAGTTCACACTTATCGGCTCCACAACACGCTCGGGATTGCTCAGCGCTCCTTTTCTTGACAGGTTTGGCCTAAGCTGCCGCCTGAAATATTATAATATCGAAGAACTTGCGGATATTGTTAAGAGGTCATCCGGAATTTTGAAGATCAAGATCGAAGACGAAGGCGCATTGATTATAGCAAAACGCTCGCGGGGTACTCCCCGTATTGCAAACCGCTTGTTAAAGCTGACCCGTGATCTGGCGATAGTAAAAAATAAGGGTGTGATAACATCTGAAATTGCAGATGAATGTCTGAACAACTGGGAAATTGATCACCTGGGCCTGGATGAGCTGGATAAGAAGATATTAACAACGATAATTGATACATATAACGGGGGACCCGTTGGGCTGAACTCAATTGCAGTTTCAGTTGGCGAGGAATCCGGTACAATAGAAGAAGTATATGAGCCTTTCCTTGTGCAGGAAGGTTTCATCCGCCGTACATCACGCGGCAGAGAAGCGACTGATCTGGCGTATCAGCATTTGGGAATAACGAAAAAGCTGAGAAAGAGCAAAACGGAAAACGGGCTGTTTGATTAATGAATTTATCAGATTTATCAGATTGAAGATTTATAAGATTAATGAAATACAGGAAGCTTGATATAGATTTCTATTTTATACCTTGTTTAAAGGCTGCCAAAGAACTGATCGGGAAAATGCTGGTCAGGAAAAAAGGTAAGAAAATTTACTCAGGAATCATTGTAGAAACAGAAGCATATTTGGGAAATAAAGATTCAGCGTCACATTCATTTAACGGTTTAACCAAAAGGAATGAAGTTATGTTTGGTGGAGGAGGTACGGCTTACGTTTACTTCACATATGGCAATCACCACTGCATAAATGTCGTTATAGGGAAACCCGGATTGGCTCATGCAGTTTTGATCAGGGCAGTTGAGCCGGTTGAAGGCATCAAAAATATGAAGAAGAACAGAGGAATAGATGATATTTATAATCTTTCAAACGGACCCGGTAAACTTTGTAAAGCAATGGAAATTGATCTGAGACAGAACGGTAAATCGCTCTTGGGTGACGAATTATTTATTGCAATGCCTGTAGAAGCAAGAAAACACAAAATTGTCAGAACAAAACGCATCGGTATCACAAAAAACGCAGATAAGCTGCACAGGTTCATAGATTCCCAAAGCCCTTTTGTATCACGCATCAATTATAAAGCTTTACTGAAAAAATTAAATAACAAATAAACCGCCCCTGTTTAATGATAAATGTTGAAAATCTTGTAAAGGTATATCCAAATGATGTAAAGGCAGTTGACGGGATCTCATTTGGAATTGAGCGGGGTGAAGTATGCGGATATCTTGGTTCCAACGGGGCAGGAAAGAGCACAACAATACGCATTATCTGCGGAATGCTTGGGGCAACTTCAGGCAGTGTGCATATTAACGGCTTCAATGTATTTGAAGAACCCAATATGGTGAAGAAAATGATAGGCTATGTGCCTGAAACCGGAGCGTTGTTTCTTTCTCTCACGCCGTTTGACTTTCTTCAGTTTGTTTGCCGTATGTATGATATCCCGGAGAATGTTTACAAGCACAGGATATACGCTTTCATGGAAATGTTTGACCTGAAGGATGAGGTAAATACTTCCATGCATTCATTTTCAAAGGGTATGAGGCAGAAGGTGCTGATAATTTCTTCGCTTATACATGACCCCGATGTTATTGTTTGGGATGAGCCTCTGAGCGGGATAGATTACAATACCACTATGATAGTCCGTAATTTAGTGAAAGACCTTGCGGAGAACGGGAAGACTTTCTTTTATTCAACTCATCTTGTTGAAAGCGCTGAGAAAATGTGCAATAAGATAATTATCATAAATGCCGGAAAGATAGCTTATGACGGTATGGTATCAGCAGGTACAAGCGCAGAGCTTGAAGAGCTGATGAAGCAGTACAGCGCACCCTTCGATATGAAAGGCAAACTTCCCGGACTGTACAGCAATGAGCAAAAGCTATAGAATCTCAAAATATAAGCTGATGAGTTATAACTTTGTGTGATATTTGAAAGCAAAATATATTATATGGTTAGTCCTCTTTACAGCAATTCAGTATAATTTACTTGCCCAAAGTGATTTTACTGATGTTCAGACCTTTATTGATTCAAACATAACCCGAAATTTCCTTTTAACGAACTTTGATAATAACCGAAACACTGCCTCGCTGATATCAAGGTTTAATTATTACAATAAATATAAGAAGTTCGATATTTTCCTTAAGAATTATTACTCATCATCTGTAACAAAGCTGAACGAGAGTCTATTCCGTGACTTTGATAATGTAAAATTAACCGGTGGATATGATGTAAGTGATAAACTGAATATATCAGCAAACTATTTCGCGCAATTCTTCAGTGATGACAGGACATTCCAGCTAAAGGGTTCATCAACCAATATGGTTTACCTTAGTTCATTGTACGATGCTGTTATTAAGGGTACACAGGTTTATTCAACACTTAATGCGGGATACAAAGTAGAAAGCCAGTTTGATGAGCTTAATAAAGGTCCAAGTGTTTCAGGGGAATTCAGCATTTACAATCTAAGCCTTTCGGATTTTCTTGTTGACGGTCAATTAAAGCTTGGGTATGAATCACTTGACCCGAGGAAGAAGAGCCTCATTTACAGCAGGATATTTTTCGAAAAGCCGTTTGAGAATAACCTGGCAAGGAATGAATTTGACGGAACATTTTCAAGGGTAAGGAAGGATTTTTATTTTCCGGCTGATAATAATTCAATCAGGCAGTTTGGAATAAAAAACAACATAGAAAAAAGAGTCGAGAATATTTATAAATTTTATAACAGGTTTGATTATACCATATCCAATTCCGTGGCCGTAGTGTTTAACATTAACCCTGATTACCGCAGGATAACAAAGGAAAACACCTATATTCCGGTGACAGTAAGCTCTCAGCCAAGCATTTATGACACAGATATACAGGAATTAAGCCTTGCCGGAGATATTGCTCTAAATTTCCAAATGAAAAAAATTGATTACCAGGTTAAGGTATATTACAGGGAAAGGGATGAGAAGCATTTCCTCCTGAACCCGGGAAGAATAAGCGGAAACTTTGTGAAGATAATTGAAGGTAACGAAGCAACGAAGAATAATCATTCATCTATTTTCAAGCTGAACTCAAACCTGTATTATAATATCAATCTGATGAACAGGCTTGAGCTGACAGGAAGCGCTGCAATCCTGAAATATGATACCCAGAGCGATATTAATTACGATGACCGCGATGAGCTTGGATACCTGATATATTTTGCGCACCGGTTCAATAATTTAAGGAATCTGGTTCTCATAAGCTCATTTGATGTTAACTTATATCATACGGTTTATATTTTCTCACAGAAGAGTTCTAATAATAACTGGAACCGTGTCATCCGTTTTACCAGCAAAAGCTTCTTTGAGCCAAGTGATAAGTTCAGGAATGTGGGAACATTCAGCGTGCTGGCAAATTACACAGTGTATGATTTCCAGGATATAATTTCCACAGTAAAGAGCTATTCATTCAGGCAGCTTAATCTGAAGGATTCGCTTATTTTAAAGTTTGGAGAGCACTTTGGCACTGATATTTACGGCGAGATAAAGTATTATGAGCGGGGCGAGCTTAACTGGAACAGCTTTTCACAGCGTCCGGTGAACTATTTTGAGGACAAAATTATTAATTCTGAATTAAACTATTTTTTCA
>JBDTNV010000017.1:0-31763 GCA_039933555.1 Ignavibacteria bacterium | reverse complement strand
AAACAGAAAATAACCCGCCTGATACCGGTTATGAAACATCCTCCCCGGGAACAACATTCCTTATGAACAACAAATCCGATATTCCTTCGCCGCCGCCCAGGCTTCTTTCTTAAATTAATTATCTTTTATCACATTATTACTGCTCATTGGAACTTATTGCCTTTGAGCGTTAATGTATGTTACCTGCCTGTATTATTTAATACAGGCCCGGTAAATGAAATGGATTTTAAGAAAGTTACTGAACTAAATTACATATACTATGAAAAACTTTGTAAAGATTATAATTCTAATATTTATATTACAGATGCTGTTGGTATTGCAAACAACAGTGTTTTCGCAAATGAAAAAAGATACTGCCGAATATATTTATCCGTTTGATATTTTAATTACTGCGCCAAGGCTCAGCCTTCAGCTGAAAGAAAGCCCTTTTGCAACTTCAATTATTAACACGGGTATTTTGAACACCATGCCCCGTTCAATTAGCGTAGATGAACCGCTTAAGCTGGTTCCCGGACTCAAGATAGATAACCAGGCTGATGGCGAACGTGTGCATCTATCTATTAGGGGACAGGGGATACTCTCAGAGCGCGGTATTCGCGGCATAAAAGTACTGCTCGATGGTATTCCGCTCAACGATCCGACCGGCTTTACACCTGATTTCTATGATGTAGATTGGCCCGGTGTTGAAAAAATAGAAGTCCTGCGCGGCCCCGCAGCTTCTCTATATGGCGGAAGCTCTTCTTCAGGTATTATAAATATTATGACCGGAGATATTCTGCAAAAACCTGTTGGAGGGAAAGTATTTCTTTCCTCGGGTACATTTAATACATGGAAGGCGTTTGGTAAAGTTGGTACAGGCTTTAAGCAGGGGAATGCGTTTGTATCATTTTCGAAGGAAATGGGTGATGGTTACCGTGTACATACACATTATTGGGCTGATAAAATATGGAGCAAGCTGAACTGGAATGTAACAAAAAATATTTACCTTCAGCCTGTTTTTGGATATGTTAACTTTTACAATGAAAACGCAGAAGGACTTAACCGCCAGCAGGTTTCAGAAAATCCTAGGCAGCCGAACGGTGACGCAATACCTAAGCATGAATACATTCAGACAAGCAGGTTCACAGGCGGATTAAAAGGTGATATTACTGTAAATAAAAATCAGTCAGTATCTTTTACCGGATTCATTCGCGGCACAAAATACTCTGAGTCAGTTCCAAGCCAGGTTATTTCACGGAAAATGACGGCTCCCGGCGGATCACTGCAGTACAACCTGAAGATGCCCGGAAGATCATTTACTAATCACCTCAGTATTGGCGGTGATATTCAGTACCAGGAAATAGAGGCAAGCTCCAAAGCAAACCTTGGTGGCTCTATTGAAGGACCTGACCTGCTATCAGATTATACAGTGAAGCAGACAGGTATGGGCGCTTTCCTGCTGGATAGACTTGAATTTTCAGCAAAATGGTCAGCCATGCTCTGCTTAAGGTATGACCAGATGACAAACAAATTAACTGATAACCTCAAAAACCCGGTTGATCTATCTGGTGATAAAAACTTCAATCGTGCAACCGGAAGAATTGGTCTGACATACACTCCGGCTAAGAATATGAATATCTACGCTAACTGGGGAATGGGATTCTTACCGCCTGCAACTGAAGAACTCATTGCAAATCCTGACGCATTCGGAGGGTTCAATCAGAACCTGACATTTGCAACTTCTCAGGGACCCGAGCTTGGCATCAGGAGTTTTATCGGTAAGAAATTATATTTTGATCTTGCAGGATATTATCTTGAGACCAAGGATGATTTTGACCGTTTCCGTGTACCAAGCAGGCCATATGAAACATTTTATACCAATGCAGGACAAAGCAGGCGAATTGGGGCTGAGCTTTTTGCAAAGATAACGCCTTGTGAACGCATTAATTTTCAGTTTGCATATACTTACAGTAATTTTAAGTACACAAGCAGTGACCCGATAAAAATCATCATGGATGATACTACAATTCATAAGTTCATAGAAAAAGATAACTTCCTGCCAAACTCACCCGAGCACCAGTTTATTGCAGATCTTGATATCATGATAACCCGCGGCTTTAATATTGGCTTTACCAGTGAAACATACAGCAGAAGTTATATTGATGGCGCGAACTTAGTTAGTGAATCAGTTGGCGGATATACCCTTTGGGGCGCAAGACTTGTATATAAGACATTACTTATGCATACAAGCACTGAAATCTCGGTAAACGCACGTAATATTTTCGGGAAATCATACATAGCATTTACAGAGCCTGATCCTGGCGGGAATTCATACCAGCCCGGCACTCCCCTTGAAGTTTTCCTGAATGCAAGAATTGGTTTTTAGGATTATTTTTTGATCTTAACTCCCCCTTAAAAAGGGGGAGGAGATTTTAGAAATTGAATTCCGTATAAATTGTAATTAATTAGTGCAATCTATGGATTGTAGATGAGGATTTTTAAAACTTGCTGTTCCGGATAAAATATAAGTTGTGAATGATATTCCCAAATCCCTGTCTATGATTTTCCGCAATGAAAGCAGCAGGTATAATTAGAACAAGATGAGGAATTAAAATTATCTTCCCCCTTTATAAGGGGGACTTTGAACCGCAATTTATATATCATCACTTCTTCGGTTCCAATCCCGGGTTACCCGTATCAAGCACGAATTTCCATTTCCCTTCACTATCAAGCTTCCATATTGAGACATAAGTCCCATACCTTGTTTGCTCGGTTCCTGATTCATCCTTAAATGTTAGTGAATATGTCCCATAAGTATATCCCAGTTCACCCGATGTACTGATATCAGCATATAATGGCGCCCATATTAACTGAAAATTCGTATCTCCATCTTCAAGAAATTTCTTTACAGCATCATATCCGGCTATAGGCATTGTATAAGCCCTCAGCAAAACAGCATTATCCGCTGCATAAGTCAGGAATGCCGTTTTCATTCCCTTTTGTTTGGAGAGCTCCGAAAAATCTATATCAGTCTGCCTGAGAGCATCTTTTCCTTTTTGTATATCCACTTGTGAATTTGAATTTATAGAAAAGAGGGCCGTAAATAAAATAATATATTTTATCATGGTATTATGGTTATTTATAATATTAGACAATCGGGGAAAGGGGCTTGTGACAACAGATGTCAATTAGGAATTAAGAATTAGAAATTACGAATTAAGTTACATCTAAAACATTAATGCTCTCTCTTATTCACTATTTCACTATCTCTGCATTTCACTATTTGTTTTGTTTCACGTCTCACTTATTACTTCATCCTTAATGCCGTACTGCTGTTTTGCTAGTTGCTGTTTTTGTGTTTTGGATGATACCAATAACAGGATAGGGAAGTCCATCATGAATGCAAACCCAACTATAAGCAGTATAAATGATGTTAAGTGATTTTCGAAAAATCCTTTTACTTGAGATTGTGATGTATCTTTCTCATAATAATATACTTCGTGGATCTCATTCTCATTAAATCCCAGGTCTTCATCGCTCGGGTCGTAATCTACAAAGTATTTGAAGGGTTTATAATTCCCGTTAACTTCTGTAAATGTAATGTAAGCCTTGCCATATCGTTTTTCTTCAATTTCTGCGACCTTGCAGGTTATTAGCCGGCATTCATTCAGGAACTTATCTTCCTTCTGGTAATAATAAACACCAAGAATAACAAGCACAACTGATGCTGAGAGCATAAAAAAGGCTATATATTTTAATAGTTTCGGGGAGTTATTTGGTGTCATAATTTACCATTAAATTATTTATACGGGTTGATTACCCTTATCCTGTCTCTTTGCCAGCTTCATTAATACAGGGGCTGCTATCAATGAACATATACCGATGAAACCAAAAATCGCAGGAATCATCAGATCCCCGCCAAGCGTATCTTTAGATAAAAAGAATATTAAGGCAAGTGCAAGGAAAATAGTTGCAGAAAGCATCTCAAGCAGCGCGAATAATTTCAGGAATTTTGATTTAGGCATTTACAAATATAATGAAAAAACATTTTCTAAAATTTGTCTAGATTCCTCTTCCATCCCTTAAACTTTGTCCGCTTAATAGGGGAGTTGGCAAAAATTGTTGTGAATTCTTCTTTGGTGATGGCTTCTAACACACTGACCCCCTCGGCCTTCGGCCACTCCCCCTTGTTAAGGGGGAGACAACCAATAGTCCCCTCCTTAACAAGGAGGGGGTTGGGGGAGGTCGTTTCAAGTTTTAAAGCTATCGAATTATCTTCTAATACTGGGAGGATTTCTTTTTTTGGATAAAACCCTTCCTCACCAGTAACATGGTTATACTTTGGTGAGTTAAACGGACACACATCCTGGCATACATCACAACCGAAAATCCAGCCGTCTAAATTAATCTCAGGCGGTATATCACCCCTATTCTCAATCGTCTGGTATGAAATGCACTTATTTGCATCAACCACATACTCGCTCACAATTGCGCCTGTCGGACAGGCTGAAAGACACAACGTGCAGCTTCCGCACATATCTTCGATGGGTGTATCATATATCTCGAAATCAATATTTGTAATAATTTCACACAGAAAAAACCATGAGCCGTATTCAGGATTTATGATATTTGTATGTTTCCCCATCCAGCCTATTCCAGCCTTTTGCGCCCATACTTTATCCATCACTGGTCCATCATCTACATAAGCTCTGCAAATGACCCCATCATCATGCGACTTATCAAGGGGGAGACGATCCAAAGCCCCCTCCTTACCAAGGAGGGGGTTGGGGGAGGTCTGTGTTATTACCTCACATAGGTCCTTCAGCTTCTTCTTTAATATCTTATGATAATCCTTACCCCATCCATATCGCGAGATTTTGGGTTTAGTATTGTCATGTTCAAACGGTGTGTAGTAATTGAATGCAAGGGATATTATGCTCTTGGCTTCAGGCATAACATTTCTGATGTCTTTACGCTTTTCGAATCCTTTTTCTATCCATGCCATATCAGCCGCGTACCCGTCATCAAGCCATTCACGCAGCTTTTTTGACTCCGCTTCAAGGACTTCATATTTGGCAAAACCAATCTTAAAAAAGCCAAGCTCTCTGGCCTTTGCAGTTATGGAGTTTTTTATATTTTGGGTGGTGATATTCATTTTACGAGACCATACATACGGAAACAATCATCCTTAACGCAATATATTAAAATATTGAAGTTGAGTCAAGATTGCAGTTTTATTCTTGTTTGCTTTAAGCCCGGCATTCATGCCGGGGACCAAAAGTAAAAGTAACGATGGGCTTTCCTGACTTATGAAACAAAGTTTAAGAAGTAGCCCTGAATTAAAAAATGATGTCATGGCTAAAGCCAGTAATAGGTTGTGCATTAAAAAACCACGGGTTGAAACCCGTGGTTAGCAAATATTTTTTTTCTCTTTGTATCCGCATTGCTGCTTTCTAAGGGTCTTTTTTTACAGGTGGTGCTATTTTTATCGAGCGGACAACTGCATCAACCATCAACTGGTACTTTTCCATCATAGCCTGTGAAGCGTAATCAACATTTACCTGAATGTTCTTTAAACCTGTCGGGTCAGTAAAAAGGTAATACTTCGTCGAAAATTTCTTTCCGCTGGATTTGATCGGGTCAGTTACATATGCCGCTGTTAAGGAATCTTCCATCTGGAACGGGTTCTTATATGTTGCCTTATTATATGCGCTGTGCTGCGGGTCATCGATCAGAATGAATAGATTTACAGCTCCGGGGTCTGTGCTAATGGAATCAGTTGCAATAATTACACCGTTAAATTCTTTTTGGTTTAGATTTACCTGCCTGTTATCCAAAAGCCTCCATCCAAGAGGGTACCAAAGCTTTAAGCCAATTTCATTCTGGTCAAAATTTGCTTTCATTGAATCAGGCACCTGGATCCTGTTTGTATCTCTTGTGTTCTTGGTTAAATTCGAATCATTCTTAACCTTGTTGCTATCATTTTTGGAAATAAGATTTGTATCCCTGGGAGTATTATTATCTTTCGGCCTGTTTATCCTTGGTGTAATAATTTTCTTCTGGATCTTTGGCCTAACATCTTTTGTATTATCCTTTATTTCCTGTTCTTCCAGCAGTTTCTTTTCTTCCTCTTCCTTTATCTTGTCAATATCCGGCGGGTCAAACTTTGGCATTTCAAGATCTTCAACAACTACTATCCTCTGATTATTTTCATTGTTCCCGGTCTCTTCCTTAGGTACAAAGAACTGGTACATTACAAACAGAATGAAAAAGTGAACTACTATAGAACCAATGAGCCCCTTTCTTGTATTTGGCTGGTAAAGGGATTTCAGGATCATATAGCTGGTTCCCGGTTTGGTAGATAAGTTGTATAACTCATCCGGTGTAAGCTCTGCTGGAACCAATGGCGCAGTTTCTATGATTACAGGTTTTACATGTTCATCGGCAATAATTTCCTTCACTACAGGTGGTGTAACAACCTCATCTGCTGCCTGATTTTTAGTAACATCATCTTCTAGCTCCTTAGTGGTTACCTTTTGTATCGTCTCAATTCCAAGGTCAGGTTTACCAACTATTTCAGTTTTCTCGCCTGTTTTAAGCTCAATTAAGGTTACAGGCTTCTCAAATGAGTAATCCTTCTTTGAACGGAATTCCGAGCATATTGCAATGGTAATATCGGCAAAACGGCTTTCTACTATCACATTAGGGTGTGAGCAGGTATTGCGTATTGCTCCCTGTTCATTAGAGCTGTTAAAAACGCAGTCAATGTTAATACACCTCAAAAATTTACCATTTTGGTGTGTTTTTGAGCTTTTTTCTATATTTTTTGGTATCTCTTTGTCTTTCAATAAAGCTGTTTACTATTTAAATCACTAATTCACTAATTATGTTTCACAAATTTATCTTAAACATAATTAATAATTTAGTCAAAATTTTGAGCAAATTCAAATTTCAATAGATCAGGCAGTCTTTTTCTTCATTAAAATACTGCTTGTAACCAGAAGAAGCAATCCTCCCAATAAATTAGAAATGACTACAAGGAATAATGCTGTCTGTAAATTCGTCGAATCAGATACCTTGCCAATTAATGCAGGGGCAGGAGTTGAACCAATCAGGTGAACCGTAAATAAGTAAAACGCAAATGCTGTTGCTTTAAGTGAGCCGGGCACAATATCCTGTATCAATGCAACCATTGGGCCGTAATACCATGTCATTAAAAATGTTGCGGCAACCAGAGAAATAATGAGAAGTACTTCGTTCTGTGTCGTTAACGTAATGTACATAATTGGGGTTGCTGTTATAAAAGCAAAAGCCATGGCAAGAGATCTGGGCTTTTTATACTTGTTGTATAGCAGATCAGAAAAATATCCTCCTGAATAAATTCCCAACGGCCCGCCAATTAATACCGCAAGCCCGATTGTAATTGATGCCTGGTCAACAGAATAGTTGTGAAACCTGATAAAGAATTGAGTCATCCAGCTTATGATTGCCGATGATGTAAACGTGAGCATGATTCCCGAGGCAAGTGTCATTAAATAAGCGGGAGTTTTGAAAAGCTGCAGTATGTTTGTTCTATTTACCTCATCAGTATTTTTCTGTGAGTGCCTTACTTCCTTAATTTTTAGTGCGGAAAAAGCAAGTATAATTCCGGGGATAGCTACGATAAAGAAACATGCCCGCCATCCTAAATGCGAGCCTATAACACCCGCAAGTATCATTCCAAGCGTGCCGCCTAAGAACATACCAAGGTGAAAAATTGAGCTTGCCCTTGCACGTTTTTCTATGGGGAAGTTATCCGATATCAGGGATGTTGCCGCAGGCGCGTATGATGCTTCACCAATTCCTACTG
Organism: Ignavibacteria bacterium; assembly: GCA_039933555.1. Taxonomy (GTDB): domain Bacteria; phylum Bacteroidota; class Ignavibacteria; order Tepidaquicellales; family OLB5; genus OLB5. The sequence goes on along the minus strand of JBDTNV010000017.1, from coordinate 23,935 downwards.
CCGCGCGTGTAACCAAAAGCTGGGTAAAATTCTGGACTATACCTGTAATAAAGGTAGCAACAGACCATATTGCAACACCTGCTGCGATAATATTTTTCCGTATCCACTTATCAGCCAGTATGCCTAAGGGAACCGAAAATGTCGCATGGATTATCATGAACACGGTTCCTATTAAGCCAAGCTCAAAATCGCTCAGCCCAAAATCAGCCTTTAGAAAGCTGAACAAAGGAAATACAACTTGTCTGTCAAAATAATTGATGAACTCAATTAAAGTGAGAACCAGCAAAATCTTCGAGGGAGACTCGATATTTTTCAAACTTATGTTGCCTGCTTACCTTGTTAAAATACGTTATTAACTGATATTAACAGAATTCCCGCGCCACGCCTTAAGCAGGCATGCAAGCGGGAATCTGTTCACATTTTTATATCTAATTGGAATCTTTTCTTTTCAAACGATAATATTGTTCCCTCCAAAAGACGGAAACCCTCATCATCAGATATTAATGAGAGAACTGTTTAAGTAATTCTACAAACAGCCTAACACCGTAGCCTGTAGCTCCGGGGGTATGATAGTCTTCTGAAGACTCTCCCAAGCCCATTGCAACACTTGCGATATCAAGATGCGCCCATGGGTATTTATCCTGTACAAATTTCTTCAGGAAAATTCCGCCCATTATTGTTCCAGCCTGTCTTGCCGGGCCAGCATTTTTAATATCAGCTATATCGCTCTTCATTAACTTATCGTACTCATCATATAACGGAAGCTCCCAAACTCTTTCGTATGTCTTTTCGCCGGCTGCGAATATCTTCTTGATAAGCTCTTTATCATTGCCCATTAAGCCTGCGAGCAAATGACCGAAGCATATTATAGCCGCGCCTGTTAAAGTACAAACATCAATTACAGCTTTGGGTTTATAGTTAGCAGCGTAATCAAGAGCATCAGCAAGTATAAGCCTGCCTTCTGCATCTGTGTTATCTATTTCAATCGATGTCCCGGAGTAGCTCCTGATAACATCGCCCGGTTTGTATGCGCCGGCATCGGGCATGTTCTCAACTGCGGGGATAAGCCCGATAAGATTCATTTTATATTTAAGCCTTGCAACAGCTTCAAATGCGCCAACAACTGCGGCTGCGCCGCCCATATCCATTTTCATCTGGTCCATACCTGCTGCGGGTTTTATTGAAATACCGCCTGAATCAAATGTAACGCCTTTGCCAACAAGTACTACCGGTTTTTCGGATTTATTTGCCCCGAAATACTGAAGGATCAAAAATCTAGGCGGGTTAACGCTTCCTTTGCCTACATTAATTACGCCGCCCATATTAAGCTGGGCAATTTTCTTCTCATCAAATACTGTTACCTGGTAACCTGCTTTTATTGATGATTTCTTTACATACTCGGCAAACCTATCAGGTGTTAAGATATTTGAAGGCTCGTTTTCAAGATCTCTTGCTACAATCGCTGCATCGCAGATAACCCTTGCGTCTTTTAAAGCTTCGCCTGCCTCGCGTGTATATTTGGGTGAATCCGTAAAGAATATTACTTCGTTAAACATTACGAAATCGTTCTTTGCGTGGTATTTCTTGGGTGAATACTGTGTCAGGAAAACGCCTTCGCATATTGCCTGCATAATATCATAATGAGAAGCGTTTGTAACGCTCTTTATGTAAGCCAGGTCAGGTACTTCAAACGCAACCGATGTAAGCTTCATTGCATTGAGCTTTTTTGCGGCTGTAGCATAAGTTTTCCTCAGTGATTCAAGAGTAACTTCCTTGGAATTACCCATGCCAACAACAAGCAGCCTTTTGCTCCTGTTATCGGGGCCAAGGTATGAAAGTATCGATGAACCGGATTTTCCTTTGAAATCATTGGTCTCAATTAATGTTTCAAGGATGCCTTTGAACAATGTATTAAGCCATTGCATTTTTGTTACTGCCATATCTTCAAAGGTTACTGATGCAACAACATCAGATTTTATATCCTTGATTTTCTTTACCTCATATTTGATTTTCATTTATATCTCCGCGTAAAATATTTTTATTATTTTAAATTTATATTATTTATTAATTTTTAATTTCTTATTTTTTTTGAGATCAAACGTAGTTTTGTCGAAACTTGCCTAATGCTGGCAGTGTTTCTTCGGAACTGTCTTCTCCGTTTGGCATCTCACATTTGACATCTCACGTCAAATACTTTTCTGCCTTCTGAGTCACATCTTTCGTCACAGCTTCTATCTTTGCCCCGGGAACGAATGCGCCTGATGCAAGCTGATGGCCGCCGCCGGAAAACTCCTTGGCAAGCATGTTAGATTTCACATTCCCTTTTGAGCGGAAGCTTAGCTTTACTCCGCGGTTGGTTTCTGTGATAACAATTCCAAGTATGACATTTTCAAGGCTCATCAAATGAGAGCTGAATCCTTCTATTGCGTATTCATCCGTACCGGTTGCGGTAAAATCTTCCTGCTTTACATATGAATATGCAAGTTTATCATTGTACATCATGGTGATATTGTTCAAAAACCGCCCGAGCAAATGAAGCTTGCCTATTGTTGCTTTATTGTAAATTTCAGAATATACATCGTATGGATTTATCCCATACCTCAATAAGTCAGCTATTATAGTGTGAGTTTCCACATCAGTACGGTCATACTTAAATGAACCCGTATCAGTCATAATAGCGGCATAGAGTGCAACAGCTATATCCTTTGAGATAATATCCTTTACGCCTGAGCTTGCTTCAATATCTTTAATGAACCTGTATAAAATTTCTCCCGTTGCGGGGGAGTCTGTATCCATAATATAAAGATCAAAATCATTTGGATTAAATCCAAGATGATGATCAATAAGTACTTTTTTTGCTTTACTAGACCGGACGAAAGGAGCCAGTGTTCTAACACGCTCAAATTCATTGGTATCAAGTATAAAAATTACATCTGCATTCTCAATAAGCTGCTTATGCTTAGCTTCATCAAATTGTTCAATAACCTTTTCCTTATCAAGGAATGTATAGTTATCAGGGGTAGGGGAATAGTTCAGTACTCTGGCGTTTTTACCAAGTGACTTTAAATACAAATAAAGAGCAATCTCGCTGCCAATTGCATCCCCATCGGGGTTAACGTGGCTGGTTAATATAAACTCTTGATTATTATTAATTAAACTAACAATATCCTTATTCATCAGGTCAAAAAAGTAATATAATTAAAAAATAAGGATTTAGCAATGATTTTTTGAAATTTATGATAATTTTTGAATTAATCGGAAATCTGCACGGGGAGTAAAAAACACTATGGAATGAATTTATAAATGTTAAAGTTGGGTATGTATTTAAGGTTACAAAGTGATTGTTGGTTTCTTATTACGAAGCGCTCAGCTCAACACCCTTGCAGTCAAAATAAGCCATTGTGTCATCGTATTTCGCTTTCCATTTTCGGTTTGCTATCATTTCGAGGTTTTCTATCACGTAATCAACTTCACTTTCGGTATTGAAAATCCCGAAGGATATCCTTACCGCACCGCCTATATCGAATTTTTCTCCGTGCTTTATCCTCTGAATAATTTCCTCGGAATCACTTCGCCCCAGCAAAAAGCTTAAATATGGGTGCGCACAAAACCTGCCGTTCCTTGTCGCAATAGCTGCTTCATGATTAAGTATATCAGCTACAAGCCCGTTGCTTATATCGCCAATGTTAAATGTTATTACTCCAAGCCTCTCTGCGGGGGCAATATCACCCAAAATATTTATTTCAGGTATAGCCTTCATTTTGTTCAGCGCGTACTCTGTAAGCTCAACTTCATGAGCTCTTATATTATCAAGCCCTGCCCTGGTTAGAAAGTTAAGTGATTCCGAAAGCGCAATTGCGCCGGCAATGTTTGGAGTCCCGCCCTGGTGCCTATCGGGAGAGCTTGCGTAAACATAATCATGTTCACTTACATACAATACTGTACCCCCGCCGGGTGTGTATGGCTGAACTCTGTCAAGCACTTCACGCGGGCCGAATAAAAATGCCGACCCGAACGGTGCGTATGCTTTATGTCCCGCAGCCGCTAAGAAATCAATATGCTGCGGATCATTATTTGGCTTAACATCAATTTGTTTATGAGCCAAAAGTTGTGCCGCATCAACTAGTATCCTTGCCCCGTGCATGTGTGCAAGCTCAGCAATTTTGTGTATATCGTTAATCACTCCCGTTACATTCGATGCCCCTGTAACCGCTATAAGCTTTACCTTGTGTTTATTCAGTTTTGCCTCAAGGTCATTCATATCCAGAGAGCCGTCTTTATTCACACCAAAGTGCAGTACTTCGCCCCTGTGTCTGTGCGGCAGGTCATTGGAGTGATGCTCCATCAGCGATACAAGCGTTATCCCCTCGTATTCCTTCATCAGCCATGCTGTCATATCAAGCGCGCTGGTAGTATTAGATGTAAGCACAATTGCATTATCATCCTTGCTTGCGTTGATGTATTCAAATATCGTTTCATATACTCGGTCAAACAGTTCGGTTGATATCATGCTTAAATTATGCTTTCCCCTGTGAACATTGGAGTAATAATTCTTTATGAAATCGATATATTTGTTAAGTACCGTACTGCATGGGTGAGTTGACGCGCCGTGATCGAGGTAAATGAGATTCCTTGGCTCTGTGCTGCCGTAAACAGGGAAACTTTTCCTGGTAATAGGGAATTCATCCCTGATATAATCTATATCTAGCATTGTGGATTTATTGGTAACAGCATGGATTTAAAGTGACATTTGCCAAAATTAATAATATCAATTATCTATTGCAATGTAAACCAAATACACGGAAATCATGCGGCTTTATGACATGTATCTTTTACTCAAATATCACAAATTTATTGCCTAATCTGATTTTTAAATATTTATTATATTAAGGGTGCAAATGAAATTATATATAGTATCCATACTAATGATCTGGAGCTTGGACTCCTATTGCCAGCAATACTGGTTAAGCGTAGGCTCTCCGGTTAACCACAGCATAAATAGATCTCATTTTATAGATACAGTTAACGGTTGGGCTGCGGGTGATTCAGGCATCATAATTCATACATCCAACAGCGGTCAAAGCTGGGTACAGCAATCAACCGGAATAAGTACCTTTGCAATTGATGATATTTTCTTCATCAACCAAAGGCTTGGCTGGGCGCTTGCAAATGATTTCTTTTTTGCCGGTTCGGTAGTGCTTAGGACAAGCAATGGCGGTGCAAACTGGACAAGCTCAAGATACCCTGACTCCACATTAGTATTCAATGCGATATATTTCCTCGATTCACTCACCGGCTTTATGAGCGGTTACAGCGGCCTGATCTATAAAACCACCAATGCCGGTAACACCTGGACAAATTGTTATATCGATACTTCATATTGTTCTTATTTATACCTTTTCCCTAAGAACAGGTTTTACTTTATTAATTCTCAAACCGGTTTTGTTTGCGGCGGACAAATTGATATTCAGGGGATTATCTGGCGGACAACAAACGGGGGAGACCACTGGTACACATACTGCGTTGCATCTGAACCGCTTTATGATATTAAAGCAACCACTCCCAATAAAATTATTTCCAATGGCGGCGATTTTGAATATGGCCTGAGTACTGTAATTTCTACCGATGGCGGAAACAGCTGGAACTATGAACTAAATAATATTATAGGCAAAGGCTCATCAATTGCGTACAGAACTCCCCGGGAGGTATGGGTACCCCTTAGCTTCTCGCAGACCTTTGCGGTAAATATTGATTCGGGAAATATCGGTACTGCTTGGCGTGAAATCCAAACTCCCGATAACAGGATAATTAATTCTACTGTTTTTATGACGCCAACTTTCGGGTGGTCATTTGGTTCCGGCGGTTCAATATACAGGTATAATACTTCTGTCATTGGTTTAAGTGAGAACGGTTCCGAAAATTTACCGGCAGAATTTGAAATTCATCAAAATTTTCCAAATCCTTTTAACCCCTCAACAACCATTAGCTACACATTAGTTAACAGTGGAATGGTAAAAATAGATATTTTTGATATCGGGGGTAAATTAATCAAAGAATTATTCAACGGTTACCAGCCATCAGGATACCACGATATCAATTGGAACGCAAATGACGCTTCAAGCGGTATATACTTCTGCAGGGTATCCGGCGGCCCGGTTAATAAAACAATTAAAATGCTTCTGGTAAAATAATTGAAAGAGATCGTTTTTAAAATATTACTTTTTTTGATACTGCTATTAAGCCTGTATACAAATATATTTTCGCAGGATTACTGGCTCAGGGTGCCTTCGCCTACACCGCAATCATTAACCCGCGGTTTCTTTGTTGACTCGGTTTATGGCTGGGCTGCAGGTGATTCAGGCACAATTATCAGCACCACTAATGGCGGCCTTAACTGGAATGTTCAGAATACAGGAATTAAGAACTATTTTATTGATGATGTTTTCTTTCTGAACCCGACAACCGGCTGGGCGCTCTCAAATGATTATCTCTTTAACGGGACATTTGTACTTAAAACAACAAGCGGCGGGGCAGAGTGGAGTATTTCACACTTTACTGATACAACTGTTATTATAAGTACCATTTATTTTACTGACCCTTTAAACGGCTATACATCCGGATTCAGCGGTAAGATGTTTAAAACCTCAAACGGCGGCGTTAATTGGAATGAATGCATGTTGGATACGACGGGCTGTCCCTACTTAGCAGGATTCCCGAAACTGAGAATAAAATTCATTAATTCAACCACAGGCTATACCTGCGGCGGACAGTATGATATACAGGGAGTCATCTGGAAAACTACTGACGCGGGCCTGAGCTGGCAAACCCATTGTGTAACCCCTGAGCCGTTATTTGATATCCGGATATTGAACTCAGGTAATATAATTGCCTGCGGCGGTGATTTTGAATTCGGCGCTATTACAACATCTTCATTTGATAATGCATTTTCGTGGGACTATCATAATACCGGAATTTTCGGTGTAGCCAAAGATCTTGCTTTCCGCACCGATAGGGAAGTGTGGATGCCGCTTGCATTTGCGCAAACCTGGGCTGTGAATATTGATATCAATAATCCTGAAGAGCACTGGAGAGTTGTCCCCGCTCCTGATACTACTGCTGTCTATTCAGCTGTTTTTAAATCACAAACTTTTGGCTACGCCTTCGGAACTAACGGCGCAATAATGAAGTATAACACTGCAATTATTGGAATTACTCCGGGAGGCAGTATCATTCCATCTTCTAATTCTTTAGAGCAGAATTACCCAAACCCGTTTAACCCATCTACTATCATTAACTATAAATTAGCTAAGGCAGAATTTGTAAAAATTAGTCTGTACGATATTACCGGTAAACTTATAAAAGTATTTATCGAAGGTAACCGCCCGACCGGCTTCAACAGGTTCCGTTTCGAAAATTTTGGGCTTGCCTCCGGTGTTTATATATACAAGATCGATGCAGGAAGTTTCTCAGAATCAAAAAAGATGTTGTTGATAAAATGACGAAGTTATTTTTGAAACCTTGATTCTAAGGATTATTAAGTAACACAATTACTTAATAAGAAATCCCGATTTATCGGGAGTAATTGTAAAATAAAAAATCCCCCTGATTTCTCAAACGGATTTTTTTATTGGTATTATTAACATTAAACTCTTACACCACTATTTCACTATAATACTATTTCGCTATTTAACCAAAATCATTTTTTTGCTTTCCCTAAAGTCAGATGTCTCTAATGTATAGAAATATACTCCACTAGGTTCATCAGACGCATTCCATTTAACGGAATACTCCCCGGGTTTCAATTCCTGTTCAGCTAATGTACTTATTAGTATTCCGGCTGAGTTATAAATCTTCATACTTGCATTACCTGTTTTTGTAATGCTGAAATTAATATTTGTTTCAGGGTTAAATGGATTTGGATAATTCTGCTCAAGCCTGAATTCTTTTGGTACTTCTGTTCCTATCTGCTGAACGCCGATTGTTGTATAATCTATAATAGCGCTCCATACCTGCAGTATCCCGCTTTGATTGCTCATCCAGACAGGGTATAGTTTGTTATTGCCGGATGTCATTCCAATATTATCTCCCATGTTACCTTGCCCGACTCCGGTTACAGGTGCAGGCCTGAATCTATTGGATGAAATTCTGTAATCTGTCCAGATAACTCCTCCATCTGTTGATCTTGAAATGTATGTATCAGCGGAATCAAGAACACTTCTGTTATCATAATATAGAATATTAATTCCGCCCTGTTCATCAACCCTAATGGCAGGGAAAAACTGATTCCTGCCGTTGTTCAATGGGTCCTGGTTAACCCTTACTCCCGGTGACCACGTTGTGCCGCCATCTGTTGACCTGTGCATAACAATATCTGGATCACTGCCAGCAGGTGCAAGATTCTTATCAGTGGTTGCAATATAAATCCAGCCGTTCCTTGAACCGCCTGTTTTATCAACATCCATTACCGGGAAGCTGTTTGCCCTTATGTTCCAAGGCGTTAGCTGAGTCGTTCTGATACCATTACAGTCAAAAGCATTTTCGCTTACCTGCCAGTTCAAACCACCGTTTGTTGATTTAGCAAATCCAATTGCATCTTCTGTCAGTGGTGATACCGGAATAGAGGATGCCCATGCAACATACACATTTCCCTGGGGGCCCACCGATACATAGGGACCATTTGACCTGTTTGAATTGAATGAAGTGTTAATCTGGATAACTGAAGACCATGTTACTGCTCCATCAGTAGTATAGGCAAAAACAATCGGGAAAGGATTAGTAAATCTTGTCCAGGCTAAATAAGATCTTCCGTAAAATGGACTTGCCGGAGCATCATCTGTTCCCGGCGCGCCTTTATCGTTATCACCTGTTGCTATAGGTACAGCAGTTTTTGTCCACAACAAACCCTGGTTAGTTGAATAATCCGAATACATACCTGTTGGAAAACTTCCCTGGTGAGTCAGAATGAATCTTCCGTTTTTGTCTATAACCGGCCCCGGGTCACCCGCATCAACATTCTGATTCGCAAGCCCAAGAACAGTATCAGCGCCAAACCAGTTCAACCCGCCATTTGTCGATAAATATATTCCTTCCCGCAATTGATTTGAAATTATTGTATATGCGCTCGCTAATAATATTTGGGGATTCAACGGGTGTCTCACAATACTGGGCTCAATTTGGTTACGGCCGGAAGGGAATAACATGAAATTTTGGTATTGGGCTGTAATACTTTCTGAGCTAACAATAATAAATATTACTGCCAAAATAATGGTTAATTTTTTCATTTGTGTTAAATTTATTACTTACAGCATTCTATTATTAACAATATGCAATTTATGATTAAAATTCCTTAATTTAAATAATTAAAGAGGCACCCTATAAGGAGGCCTCTTTTTGTATTAAAAATGCTGATTATCGGAACATATAAGCCAGCGTTAATCCGCCGAAGAAATTCCGCAATGGGCCTGATTCATAAAACTCGTTCCTGTCTGAGTTTATCTGTATAAAAGCTACGTATTTTTTATCCGCAATATTATTCATCCCAAAATATCCAAGTATTCGTATATTCTTCAAATTTACATCCAATCCTATCTGGGCATTCACGAGGTTATATGGAGCAGTTTTCAGGCTGTCAGAATTTGCATCGTTGACATACATTTCTCCTACCTGCTGAAATGTGCTCTTAATATAGAATGTATATTTTTTTTGAAATGTATGCTGGTACATCAGTTCAGCAGATGCAAATTGTTTCGGATTTGAGGGTTCAACATTCCCGCTGAAATCTTCATTGGTTATATTTCCGGCGCTATCAATACTTCCTGCGTTATAGCTATCATATTTAAAATTCTGGTACGTATATGCTGCTTTTAGTGTGAGGCCATTAAAAATTTCAGTATTAAAACCTGCTTCAAGTCCCATTCTGTTTGTTGAGGCAGCATTTCTGAAATATGGGTCGCCATCTACTATAAACGGCACAATTACATCTTCAATCCTGTTCCTGTATGCAGTAACTTCAAAAAAAGTATTTTTAAAGAACTTTGTTTTTGAGGAATTCACAATATCTCCTTTAATTCCCAGTTCAAAATTCTGAGACCTTTGCGCAAGCAGGTCAGGATTAAGCAAATGGTAACCCATGTCAGAGGTCAATGGATAGTTATCCATTTCATTTCCGGCAGGGGAGTCAAACCCAAGTCCAAAGGAACCATAAACAGCTATGTTTGGAGTGATCTTAAAACTTGCAGCAATCTTAGGTGTGAATTTATCAAACAGGCGGCTTGTATCCTGAAATTGAGCTATTGAATTCCTGAAATCAAATAACACCCTGTCATATCTTCCGGTAATAAGCAACGAAAATTTATCCGGAATTATATCGATCTGCTCAAGCGCGTAAAATCCAACGTTACTAAGCACTTCGTCAGATTTACTTAGTAACTCATCCCCTTTTTGACCGGCGAAATTTGTGTATTCATCTATCGGGCCCGCCTGGTAGAACATATCTCCGCCAATAGAAAATTCATTCTTATATTTTTTCTGGCTGCTGCCAAAAAACAGCTTGTTTGCATACCTGAATGAACCGCCTACACCGTACCTGTTAAATTCCCTGTAAGTCCTTGCTGTCCTGTTAAAGTATTTTATCGTTCCGTATCCTGTTACTTCAACTGTATGCTTCATTTTGCCTTTATCATAACTGCCGAAAAATGTAAGCCCGACTCTTCCCTTTTTTGTGATACGTTTTTCATCACGGCTTAACGAGTTCCTGTTAGCCATAGTATCATTAAGGTTGTATTCACCAAGTGATAATGCCCCCGGTATTTTAATGATTCCGTTGACATAATATGCAAATACAGATATCTTTGAGTTTTGAGTGAAGTCGGCTTCAAACAAAGTATTCAGCCTGTTTTGATATTCCTGGCTGTGCTGCCTGTAGCCTGTATAATTCTGGTAGCTGTAGACCGTCATAAATCGTGAATTCTTTGTATTCAGGCCGAATTTAATGCCGTTCTTCCTAAGATCAAATGAACCGAATTCATTATCGCTCATTGCAAATGAAACCGGGAAGAATTTATCTGTCAGGAAGTTTATTACTCCGCCCGGCGCATTGGTATATAATGAGGATGAATTTCCCTTAACAAGCTCTATTTTTCCGATTGAAGTAAAATCTATTGCTTCAATTCTTGTTTGCCCGTCGGGTTCACTCTCCGGAATTCCATCAAGAAGTATTCTCACTCCACGGATACCTGTATTGCTTCTGCTTCCAAACCCGCGGATAGTTATTCTTGTATCGTGGTTGCCGTATCTGGGCTGAAGGAAAAGCCCCGGCACGACAGTCAGCACATCCTGTATACCTATTTTTCTGCTCGTCACCCAGCCGGACTGGTTAAACCTCTGAACAGAGTATGGTATATCTATTATTTTCTGCTCGATCCTTGTTCCCGTTACCATTATCTCATCAGTTTGATAGTTGGTTGAATCAATATCATCATCCTGGCAGTATAAAACCCACGGGATACCAATGAATAATATCAAATATTTTATTATTGTCCGCATAGCATTTATTTTTTAATTTCGGAATGTAAAAAAAACAGAACTTATGCTATCGGAGGAGGGCGGCTTTGGAATGTTTCGGAAAGCTCTGAACTGGTTAAGGCGGTATTATTATTAATGAATAAGGTAATTATAGATTTTTCTGTTTTCTTTATTTGAGGGGTTTCGGGCTGATTAGAAGGATTTGATGCATTGATCAAAATTGCAGTGCAGTATTCAACTTCATTTTTCGCTACTGCCATTTCTGTCGCCAGGTCAAATCCTATTACAAAAAAAGAAATTACAGTAAGTAATAAAATTATATTTCTCTTTATGAAATTCCTGAAGATTTGGTCTGGTATGTAGTATTTAGTAGTATTAAAGATCATATGGTTTCTACCAAATATACCTTTAAATGTTGCACATTAATATCTAAAAGTTAGTATGTTTCCCTGTATTTTACAAATAAAAAGGGCGGGGTCAACAGTATTCATCCTGCTATTAACAGGATTCAGTCAGTTCCCGCCCTTATATAATTACAAATGAATCCAAACTAAGTTTGACGTCTCTTTCTTTATAAAGTCAGGAGGAAAGTCTGGATATTATTTGTTTATATAAAAAGATCTAGCCTAATAATTGACTTTTAATGTAGCTACAAAATTTCTGCCCGGACCGCTTATACCTGATGCAAATACTCTGTATCTCTGGTCAAGCAGATTATCAATACCAGCCTGAAGCTGCAGGTATTTATTTATCTGGTAATAAGCCTTTAAGTTGAGTGTGTACCATGCCGGCATACCTTCACTTGTTGCGTATACGCCGTTATCTTCACCTGATGCGCTGTAATCCCAGATGTGTTTCCATCCGTTGTACATTACATTGAACTCACCTTTGAACCTATCGAGCTTCACCTGTACGCCGGTCTTGCCAAATACGGGCGCAACATGGTCTAGCGCCTCATCTGTCGAATCAGTTTTAACCCTGCCGTAAGTGTAAACAACATTGCCGTAAATTGTGAACCAGTCTGTTATATCAGCATTCAGGTTCATGCTGTACCCGTAGATAAAGCCTTCTTTCTTGTTCTGGTTTGCGACAACCTGCGTTAAAGTACCATCGTAATCAATTGAATCCTGACCGTTAAATGTAAACGGGGCAAGTACAGTAATATCTTTTATCATACTATAGTAAGCATTGCCTTCTATCTTTATCCTGTTGTCAAAAATCTTGCTTAAAGTTATCTCTCCTGTATAAACATATTCAGGTTTTAAGTCCGGATTCGGGACAACTACATATCCGCCTGCAGTACTTTCAAAAACTTTGGCAAGGTCATCCACATTCGGAGCCCTGAAACCGGTAGCGCCAAGGAGTGCAACTCTCCATCCGTAGCCCGGGTTTACTGCAAGCCCAAGGTTACCTGTAATTGCATTCTGGCTCTGCTCTATTTTTGTGTATGGAAATTTGAAGAAAGTTGTATCAAGGAAATCCGCATTCAGCGAAACATGTGTGAAACGAACGCCTGCGTTTACGTTTACAAATTTATGAACTCTCCAGTTATCGGTTAAATAACCCGCGAAAGTTGTCATCTTGCTTCCGTCAACAGGGTATCGTGTGCTCTGTACTGCGGTTGAATCCGTATCAACATTAACTTTCTGAGCTTCTGATTTCACATCGTTGTACTGGAACTCCAGCCCGAAGCTAATATCGTTATTCTTTAGTTTTTTGTTGAGATCAAGTCCTGCGGAATAAACCTTAACTTTTTCAGTTCTGTCAGTCCTGAACTTATTCTGGAAATTCCTGTTATGACGGCTTTCTTCTATATCCTGATATGCCAAAACTAAATTCGCGTCAGAAAAGAAGGTCTTCATCTTGCTTAGATTTAGACTATATGAACCAAGCATCCATTTCTCAGGTCCGTAATACCACTCGGCGCTTCTGGGCACTCCGCTACCTGTAACTTCGGTAAGCCTGTCATACCTTGGTACATCGCTTGTGTTTGAATACCTGAAGCTAACTACATGGCCTATGTTTTTGCTCTGCTGAAATAAAACCTTGGCCATACCGTCATACTGATGATATGCAGTTGGTTTCTGTTTGTTCTTATCATCATTAACCAGCACGGTATCCCTGCCGTTTATTCTTTCAACATAGTATTCTTTATCCCACACTCCTTTTAGGAACGGGCTGAAATTTTTACCCTGTTTCAAATCGCCAAAATCTGAAAAAGTAAAGCTTCCTAAGAATGCAATTTTCTTTGCGCCAATGTTAAAATCAAGATGTCCTGTTTTTTCCGTATATGCGCTGGAAAACCTGCCATATGCTCCTGCTTTAAACAGAGTTTTATTGTTTGGAGAGAGCATCGGGTTCTTGGTGTAAAAATTCATTGTTCCGCCAAGAGCGTCACTGCCGTATATTGATGATCCCGGCCCGAAGACCATTTCAACACCGGCTAAGATATTTTCATCAATTCTAAGCACATTCTGTAAATGACCTGCCCTGAAAATTGCATTATTAAATCTTATCCCGTCAACCATTATCAGCACACGGCTTGCTTCAAAGCCTCTCATTATAGGGCTTCCTCCACCAAGCTGGCTTTTCTGAACCAGTACTTCACCGGTATTGCTCAGCAGTTCCGCTGTTGTGGGCTGGTTCATAAATGATATTTCCGAAGAGCTGATAACTTCAATATCCTGAGGCTGTGTTGATTTATCCAAACCAAATTTTGTAGTTGATACAATGATCTCGTCTGTGGTGTAGTTTTTATCTGTTAATGAAAAAGTGAATTTTGAAGACTCCAGGCTTTTGTATGTCGTGGTTTTTTCAATGTATCCTTCCGCGCTAATGTTGATAGTTGATGCGTCCTTTAATTCTGAAATATCTGCCTGTCCCGTTACGTCTGTTGCCACCGATATCTTCATGTCATCACCGTTTGATATTACCACGTTTTCTATCGGCTGCAAAGTTGATTTGTCTATTATCATGACTTTCTGCGCGAAAACTGCAATTGAGCAGAATAATGATATAACTATTAATATTAGTTTCATTTTATTGTTGTTTTTTTATTGAAATGTCATGCATAGTGCGTTAACTGTATCTGCATTACATAATTGTTCGGGCAATTGGCCCGAAATGAAATAGATAATTACACGGAAGTGATAAGTGACCTTCCTGTAATCAACGTAAAATTAAAATGTATTGTTCTTTTGGATTGTTAAATGGATGGAGGAGGCCGGCTTCGGAATGAATTGGATAGCTTTGAGCTTATTATTTTTGAAGCGTTGTTAAAGTATAACGTAATTGATGTTAACTCAATATTTTCAGGTGAGGAAACAATTACCGGTAAAGAAGTGCAGGTTGAATTGATCAATACAGCAGTAAAGAATTCAACTTCATTGTTTTCCACGGCTGCTTCGGTCGTAAGGTCAAACCCTATCACAAAAAATGAAATTAATGTAAGCAATAAGACTGTATTTCTCCTCAGCAAGTCTCTTATCAGGCTTACCTTGGTACAAGGATTATTATTATTCATTAATTGCTGCCTGTTTGTTCCTGAATATTCTTTTCATCAAATACTTGTGTAAATTATATGCAATAATTGCGTTGAAATAAAGACTTATAAAACAAAAAGGGCGGGGAGCATCTGTATCCATCCTGCTCTAAAACAGGATTCGGTCAATACCCGCCCTTATCTAATCACAAATGAAACCAAACTAAATGACGTCTCTTTTCTTAATATTAAGTTAGGAGGAAAGTTTGGTTATTATTTGTTACTCAAATCTTTCTATAGCCGTAATATTTCTATATAAATTTCAATTAAATGATAATTTCAAATTATACTGATAATTTAATTGAAACCTAATACATCTATATGCTGCTCAAAAAAACTACAGAATAGATTATTGATAAATGAAATAATAACTGCATACTAATTCTTAAAAAATATCTGAATAAACCGATATCTTTTTAAACAGTCTAAGCGTTTTCACTTAAAAAACAGATCACTGCAGGCAGCCGGTAATGAAATGAACAATCAATAGAAATTTCTTTCTGAAAATATTGATTACGGAGGATGTGACCAATATTAAAATTTCCTAATTTCAATTTAAATAAATAAACTGAAAAACCATTACAACTTACCTGCAATGAAATTAAATCACAAATGAAATATTTTATTGGTTAGATAATGGGGGGAGCTCGGTCTCGGGGTAAAGTTAAGACGTCATTTGTCTGGATTGGGGTATTATACGTGAGTATAATACCGAATTCTTCAATGTTTAATTTGAATGATGGCAGTTCAGTAAAAAGCTGCTGGTTAACGGAATTTTCCATTACAGCAATTACTGAATCAATTTCACCCTTTTCTTTAGCTAATTCAGAGCTAAGATCAAATGCTGCCATAACCAGAATACCGCCAAATAATAATATCAGGATATTCTGTTTTGGTGAATTATACCTTACAAAAGGAGAATTTGCTATCCTTTGATAAGATAATTTACAGTATTTGATAAATTTGCTCAATTATAAGCGAATATAATTGTTAATTAACAATATACAAATGTAAAATGTACAAAAATTATAAGATATTCAGCTAATTAAAACTTATAACTCATATTTAATGTAACGTAATAATTTCTCGGCTCGCCGGGCTCAAAATAACGCCTTTGGCTCTGGGGAAACTCAGGATTCGCATTTATATTAATGAATCCAACGTACCTTTTATTGAATAAATTCTTCACCCCTGTAGAAAATATCACATTAAACCTGTCTTTCGTGTAATTAATACCTGCCATTAAATTCGCGAAGAAATAAGGACTCGTTTGCTCGGTATTCTGGTCATCAACAAACATTCTCTCGGCATAATCGCAGTCAAATATCAATAAAGCCTCTAAGTGTTTCGCGATCTCAGGCTCGCCTTCAACTATAAAGTTAACCAAATGCTGCGGAACAGCAGGTACCCTGTTGCCGCTATAGTCTACATCAATCGGATTTCCGATTGCATCATATGATCTTGAAATATATGTATCATACTTAAAATTTGTATAAGTATAATTTACAATTACATCCATTCTTTCAATTGGCTCAACTTTGATTCCTGTTTCAAGCCCGATCCTGTTTGTCTGCGCCGCGTTTCTGAAATAAACTCTATCGCTTACAATAAAAGGAATAATTTCGTCTTCAACCTTTGTGTTAAAGAAAGTAAATTCAAACAGAGCTTTTTTCATGAATCTGCTGCCGCGGTTAAACACGTTGCCTTTAATGCCAATTTCAAAATTTTTCGATGTCTGCGGTTTAATATCAGGGTTCAATGTTGTGAGCCCGTTGTTAGAGCTGAACGGATAATTCTCAAGCTCCGTAGCCGATGGTGAATCAAACCCGAAACCGAATGATGTATACGCGGAAACTGTAGGTGTTAATTTATAATTCAATGCAGCCTTTGGAGTGAAGCGGTCAAACGAGCGGCTGGAATTCCTTAAAGCTAAGAGCTCATCATCATTCTGGAAAATTAACTTATCATACCTGCCTGATAGGAGCAAATATAATTTCCCTTTTGTGATGTTAACCTGGTTTTCAAAAAAGAAACCGTAATTGCTCTGTGTCTCAGTATTCTGCGCCTGCAGCTCATCACCCTTGGCTCCGCCAACGTTAGCGTATGATGTAAGCGGGCCGGTTACGTAATTATAATCAGCGCCAATGGTAAATTCATTTTCCCTTTTAAATATTTCATGCCTGCTTGTATATCTTACTGTTGAGCCGGCTACGTACTTATACTTTATGTTGTAAAGTACATTTGTCGTGAACTGAATATCCTTCACTGCGCCAAAACCAATAAACTCAAATTCATTCTTATTTAGCTTGCCCCAAGTTGTTTTATATTTCAGGGCAAGCCTTCCTTTTTGAGTTATTCTTCTTATATCGCTTGCAACCGCCTGTGTATATGCCTGGAACGGGTCTATGTTATATTCCTGCTCGGTTAATGCGCCGGGGAACCTGACCAAACCGCGGACATAATTACCAAGTATTGCTACTGATGTTCTATTGTTGGGATATACTACATAGTTGGCATTTAAAAGATGCGAGTACTCTGCGCCATGAGGCCTGAAACCAACATAATTTTTGTATGTCTGCGAAAGGAAAAATCTTGAATTATCACCCACTAACCCAAGCCTTACGCCGCCCTGTGAGAGCTTATACTCGCCAACCATGCTTACAAGCCTTACATAACTCTGTTTAAAATTCAGGTCAGAAAGAAAATTAACTACACCGCCGGGTGAATTAGGGTAAAGCGATGAAAGGTTTCCTTTTACAACTTCTACTCCGCCAAGCGAAGTGTAATCAATAGCATCCATCGTAGTCTCGCCGTCCGGCTCTGATTCAGGTATTCCATCCTGAAGTATCCTTATGCCGCGCACGCCTGTATTGGAGCGCGTTCCGAAACCACGGATAGATATCCTCACTTCGCTGCCGTACCTTGTCTGTATGAAAAGTCCCGGGACATCCTGCAAAATATCCTTTGCATTTAAGTCACGGCCGTAAACAAACTCTTTCTTATCAACTCTGAAAACGGAGTAGGGGATATCGATGATCATTTTTTCGGTTCTTGTACCGGTAACAACAATTTCTTCAAGCGCGGTGACCTTTTTCTTTGTTGTATCTGTTAATTCCTTTTTCTCTTCGTATTCCTCATCGTCATCTTCCTGTGCCAGAAGAGGGGATGAGTAAATTAATGTAAAAAACAGTATCAGGTATAATAGTTTCAATGTGATTTTCCTGTAATTAATTAATTATCAACTTAATTTAATTCAACTTTAAAAAATATTAAAGTCATAATGTATTCAATAAAACAAAGTGAATTCTAATTATAAGATAATTTAAACGGTATTTTGACCGCAAGAACTATATTCCTGCCTATATTATTAGCGTTAAAAGTTTTGCCGTTATAGGTGGCGTTAAGCAGCTTTATCCTGGACATGAAATCAATATATACTTTATTCAAAACGTTATTACAGCTTATTGTTATATTTATCAGCTGTTTTTCGAACCTGAGGTCACATCCAAAACCCGCGTTAAGTATAGTATAAGCTGGTAATCCTGCTTCATTTTCCGCAATCCTTGTCTTAGCCAGGGCTGTGTAGGTTGATAGCTCAAAATATGGACTATGGAAAAATTTCCAGTTGTTTAATTCAAAATGAAGGGAAGTTGTTATCTTATCCGCCGGAATTAACGGCAGGTTTGAATCATCCGTTCGTTTTGCAATTACTGTTGAGTAAGTTCCTCTCAATGTCATCCAGTCGGTTGGTTTTATTGTCAGGTCGGCTTCCATACCGCGCAGTGTTGCATCGGACTGTATGTACCTGAAAACGGGATACCCTAATAATGTATCGTTTGTCTGCCCAAGATATATGTAGTTATTTATTTTATTGTTATACGCTGAAACATCAACTGATAAATACTTGCTGTCAAATACAAAACCCAGGTCGCCTTCGATGCTTTGTTCACTCTTAAAATCCTTATTTCCAATTTCATACTGAAAAATTCCTTCATGCAGCCCGTTTGAAGTAAGCTCCGCAAGGTTCGGCGCGCGGAATCCCGTTGAAACATTCGCTTTCAGTAGTAATTGCTTGAGTAATTTGTAAGTCACTCCCGCTGAACCGTTCACAGAACGGTAAGTTGGATTGATCGATGGATAGTAGTCAAGTGAATCAATAACTCCTGATTCAATTGTCTTCACATTAAAAATATCGTACCTCGCTCCGCCTTCAAAAGTGAATTTATCCCTGTGGAAATTTAAAATACCGGTTGCTGAAATTGATTTTACATCGGAATCCGGAATAAGTTTCCTCTGCCCTTGGTTAACATTTGACTGAATGAAACCCTGTGTGCCAAAAGTTAGCTCGCTGAATTTGCTTAGTGTATAATTCCAGCTTGCATCCAGCGATGTAGTGTTAAGTACCATATCCAGGTTGCCAAACTGCAGGCTATCAGGCAGAAATCTTTCATCATTGCCTTCACGCTCCTGCCGCCTGTTATAGGTATGGCCTAAGTTCATTTTAAATTTGGATCTCTCCTTTATGAATACATTCTGGAATACAACATTATGCACTTTTAGCTGGTGGTGCGGACCGTTGAAGCTCCTGTCAAACCTGGTTTCACTTCTTGCGATCTCTTTCTCAAATTCTCTGCCTTCTAAAATGCCGTAAGTATAATTGGTATAGCTGTAATTCAGCTTTCCGACCCAAATACCTTTGTTAAATCCAAAAGCTGTTTTTACCGTATAGCCGCCGAATCTCGTTTCGGGAATTCTGTCTGAATTGCCGTCTAAATAGTCGGCGTGTGTTTCACCGCCAAACCTGATGAGCCAGTTATAATTTTTCTGCGCTCCTTTTAAGCCTATATCTGCTAAAATGCCAAGTGTGTTGTTGTAAAATTTTACATTCAGGTCCGCAATTTCCTGCCCCGATGGAGCCGGGTGTTCATCTGTAATGCTAACCACACCGCCAATTGCTTCTGGTCCGTACAATAGACTCTTTGGCCCTTTTATTACTTCAATATTATCTATTCCGTCGCTGCTCATTACAAGCCCGTGTTCATCCTGCCATTGCTGGTTATCAAACCTTATGCCGTTTATCATTATGCCTATCCTGTTGCCGTATAGACCCCTTATGACGGGTTTTGAAATCCCTGTGCCTGTTGAAAGCTGCCATACACCCGGAATTTTTGTCACTGCTTCTGAAATATTCATAGAGCCGTAACGCATCAGCTCTTTGAATTTAATTTTTTCCGTCTGGTATGATTTTTCTACGCCTGTTTCTGTTACAACTATTTCATCTGTAGTAATATCTTCCGGTATTAGCTTTATATAAATTGGCCCCCCAATTTTATCAGTTTCTATTGTAAGGTTATAAGTTTTATAACCAAGCAGCGAAAACTGGAATTGCAGAAATCCGTGCGGCAAGCCTGTAATACGGAAATCACCATTGGCATCTGTAGTAACAACTTTTTGAATGTCAGCTAAATAAACAGAAACATTCTGAAGTGTATCAGAATTTATTATATCAGTTACATTTCCTTTTATCGTAATCTGGGATATGAGCGGAGCTGATAGAAGAAGTAATATTGCGGTTCTTAGAAATAATTTCATAAGTAAAGCAGTATAATTTAAAGGGAGCCATATTACTGGCCCCCTTTATTAAATCAAATATTATTTTTTCTTTGTTGTCTTTGGCATACCAAAATAGAATGAAACGCCTAAATATCCGTTAATTGAGCTTAAGCTCTTGTTTGGTGATGTTGTTCCGTCATCTCTAACGTGTTCTTTATCGCCTAAATCAACTTCGTCAGCTGCTACTTCTGATTCATTATCAGCGCCTTTGCCCAGCGGGTTTATCATATGATATTTAACACCTACAACTGCTCCAAACTGCGGGCTTAAATGGAAATCAAGGCCTGCATCAAATATAAAACCAATTCTTGTCTCAGATTTCATTGCAAGCTCAGTTCTCATAGCACCTTTTGTGAATACCGGCTGGCCGAATTCAAATTTACCGCCGAAAAAGTTTGCAGCAACACTAACACCTACAAATGGGTTAACTTTTTTAGCAGGACTAAAAGCCCATTCACCACCTAAGTTGATTGAAAGAACATTTACCTTAGGTTTAAATCCAACCTGCCCTAAAGTACCGTTCGTATCTGTTCTCAATGTACCTGTGGTGTTATTGCTGAACATGTTATATGTTAACCCAAACACAACTCTTGCATTTCCTTTTTTACCGAATGCAAGCTTGCCATCTGCTCCGAAATTGATAAGCTGTTTTGTGTAATACGGGAAGTCATCTGCATCTAATCTTGTTGTTGTGCTTGTAGGAACATCAACTTTAAAATCGCCTAATGGAACGCCGTAACCGCCCGTTAAATGCAATGTTACCTTAGGTTGCGCAAATGTTGATGCCGATACCATTAATAAAATAGCAAAAAGTAAAACGCTTAATTTTCTCATTTTAATATAATTTTTTTAGTTTGTAATAATAATAATTACCAAACCGCGGGCATTAAGTTAGTCTAAGTTCGCGGAAAGTAATTTGACAGTATTTTTGGTAAAAATTATATTAAATCTGGCGGGCCTCTATCAGTGATAGAGGTATCGAAGAGACTGCTTGATATGAATGAATCTGTTATCTGTATTTCAAAAACTAAAGGCCTGTCAATATCGCCAAGCCCTTTAGCAGAAAGCTGCGGAATGTTGCATCCGTCTTCAAGGCTATCTATTACAAAGTTTATTTCCTGCTTGTCTCGGGCAAGCTCACTGCTCAAGTCAACGCCGGCTACAAAGAAAGTTACTATCCCGAGAAATAGAAACAGGTTAATAGAAAAGGTATTGCCCCCAAATAATGAAGGCAATACCTTTAAGATATATGTAATTTTTTTTCTTTTTTTCAAAAAATATTTAAACAGTGTTTAAGATATTTTCTCTTTCTTCAAACTGCTTAACAAGCTCATCCATCAGTCCGCTTGCTTTTTCTACATCAGCTTTAATATCAACATTAGCTTTGGAATTGTTATCCATATCTGTGCATGCTGCTGAGATAATATCAACATTGGTAAGCAGGTTTGCATCAAACTGGTAAAGCTGGTTAAGCTTATCTTCCTTTACCTTAACAACATCAAATGCGCCGCTGTACCCGCGTGCAGCTGATTTGAACTTCGCTACACACAGCTGAAGCTTCTTATCAAGCTTATCTATGCTGTCTGACTCAAACAGCTTGCCGCGCTGTGAAAGATTCAGTGTCACATTCTTAAGCTTAATATGGTTTGCATCAAGCCTTGTTGCAAGGGTATTCCTCAATATCGTATCAAGCTCTCTTGAGTTATCCCTGTTTACATACCCGTTGTAACCGGGTATTATCCTGGTGATCTTTTCCAGGAAATTTTCCTTTGATTTTACAGCGTCAAGCTGTTGACCTAAATCTGACATACTTTTTATTAATTAAATTTATAATTAGACAAAAATAATATTTCCTGTGATTAAATCAAATGAAATACAGCTTTTTTAATGGAAATATAACATTGCTTTTTGCGGAAAATTCACGCAATTTAGAAACAATCATTTAAACAATTCCTATTATTTATGCCAAAATCACTTAAAATACTGCCGTTTCTATTTCTGCTTATCGCGCAAATTCATGCCGAACCGAAACAATTAAATAATTTTATCCAGATTCTTGATGCTTTGAACTCAGGATATAAAGTAAATGCGGTCATTCATTTTAAGGATTGCAGGGTAGTTACAGATAGCGTTGAATCCAAATCACAGGATAAAATTAAGGGAATTGAACTAATTCCATATGACTATTATTCAGCCGGACTTATCGGCAAAAAGGCTTTTATTTCTGTTTCTCAAAACGTTATGGTGTTCTTAGGCGGCGGGGGAGGGTATTTCTATAATTATATGAAGATCAGGATCTATGATGATAATACCGTTGAAATAACAAACAGGTACTTAACAATTGATAAGCTGGAGGTGCAAATGAATGAAATGAGCTATGGCGAAATCAACGACGGCACTAACGGCAAAGCGGTGTATTTCTTCTCAAATTAATATTTATTATTAAAACCCCGAAGGGGTGTCATTATTGTAGAAGTGACATTTTTAAATATTAAACAAATAAAATATGGCCGGAACATATACGCAAATATACATCCAATTAGTTTTTGCTGTTAAAGGCAGACAAAATCTAATTCCGCAAAAAAATAAAATTGAATTAAATAAGTACATTTCTGGCATTATAACAGGAAAAGAATGTAAATCAATCATTGTAAATGGAATGCAGGATCATATTCATGCATTTATCGGATTAAAACCTTCTCTATCAGTTTCTGATCTTGCCAGGGATGTAAAAAATAATTCATCAAATTTCATTAATGATAATCATTGGGTAAAAGGTAAGTTCAGCTGGCAATCCGGCTTTGGAGCTTTTTCATATTCCAGATCTCAAATTGAAAAGGTTTACAATTATATTCTTAATCAGGAAAAACATCATAAGAAGAAGACATTTAAAGAAGAATATCTGGAGCTGTTGAAAAAATTTGAAATAGAATTTAATGAAAAATATTTATTCGACTGGATTGAATAAATAATATCACCCCTTCAGGGTTATAATTTTGATTAATTGTTAAACTACAACAATACCACCCCTTCGGGGTTATACAATTGTTTTATGATATACCTACAATAATATCATCCCTTCGGGATTAACATGAGAAATTTCTAAACCGCGAAGCGGTGACATTTTTGTAGAATGTATAATACCCATGCTTTTCTAAACCGCGAAGCGGTGACATTTTTGTAGAATGTATAATACCCATGCTTTTCTAAACCGCGAAGCGGTGACATTTTTGTAGAATGTATAATACCCATGCTTTT
>JBDTNV010000016.1:0-33603 GCA_039933555.1 Ignavibacteria bacterium | reverse complement strand
GAATAACATATTCGCGTTCTATTTCATAGTCAATATAATCAAGTCTCCAGAACATATTAAACTGCCTGAACATTTCTACAAAAAAAATGGCAATTGTGATTTCGCTTAACTTTATTTCTGCCTGATGAAGCTCTTTCTCTATAGCTCGGGTTGAATAATAATCGATCTTTGCTTTTTCATATGACATTTTCCTGTATAATATATTCAGGTCAAGTGTTTTCATTCTAGAAAGCTCTTCCCCAAAGTTTATTTCAAGTTTTTTATATAGTTTTTCTATACTTCTTGTATTATACGCTTTCATCAGCTTAATCTTCTCTTCGCCGGGTGAATTTATAAACTCTGTATAAGATAGATATTTTTCAGCAAGCCTCGTTAACAGGTGAATAAGGGTTTTCATGTTCTCTTCTTTGTAAGGTTTATTTTTATAAATGACTTTATGGAGCTTTCGGTTATCTATTTTGAGATCTTCGGGATACTTGCCCTTGTTTAAAAGAAGTTCACTTAACTTAATAACATTACCGTTTGTATTGTAAAATGGTGAGCGCACAAACAAACTGAATTCCTTCAGTTCTTTTTTGCTCAATGTCTTTATTATCAGAATTAAATTGTTATCAGCCATTAAATATGTTTGGAAAATCTGTAAACTATTTGCCGCTACAAATATAGCTAAATTTAACTAAAACAAACAATATTCGCAATATTTTATGACATATATCCTTATCATATGCTATTATTTATAAACTTTTTAGGAATAAACTCTTTGCAAAGTACTCTGTAAATAAACTAATTTTGTTTCATTAAAAAATTCCTGTGAGATGGAATTCCTTCCGGAAAAATACAGCGGTTAATTTATTGAACATAATCCTCAAATCATCTCACAGGAGGGCAGGCAATACTACCTCTCGGGAAAACTATTCATCCCGGGAGGTTAAGCCTGAAAAATAAACAAAAAAATTATGTTTAATCTGATAAATCTAAAATTGAAATTTCTAACATCTGCGGTATTATTATTTTGCCTGGTTTTCTGTGCCGGTTGTTCTTCTTCAAATATAGAAACAATTGATAGCGGCACTCTGAAAGAAGACCATAAAGATATCTCAACAATTTACAGCTTTAAGCTTAGAAGCGGCGAATCATTCAATGACAGCCTTCACAATATATATCTGAATTTTTCGAACAGCGCAAACCCTGAGATAATCTATAATGGTCCTGATACTAAAACCGATACTTCGGGAAATCTTGTTTCAAAGTCTCTATTTCAAAGCTTCAGTCTTTTTAATGTACTTAGCGCAAAAGTTAAATACAAGAAAAGCAATAATCCTTTATGGACTATTTTAGGCGGTATAGCGGCAGTTGGAATCATAATTTACATCTTCTGGGCAAACGGCGAAAGAAATAAAAAATAACAAATCAATAAACAATAATTTAATACAATGAAAACAAAAATTACAAATTCAAACTGCAAAAAATTTCTTCACACTGGTTTTATTACTGCCGGGATGGTACTGGTTTTATTTTTTACATCGATACAAACTAACTCTCAATGGGTGCCGCAAAACAGCGGAACTAATGTATTTCTCAACAGCATTTATTTTAAATCCTATAACACGGGTTATGCTTGTGGTTTTGGGGGCCTTACTTTAAGAACCACTAATTCAGGTGCTAATTGGACCCCAATGCAAACAATCGCTGTAACTTACCTCTACTCAGTTCATTTTTTAACCGAACAGGTTGGTTTTGTTTGCGGTACAAACGGTAAAATCTGCAGAACTACCGACGGCTCAAGCTGGGTAACACAAACAACACCTACAACACAAACACTTCGTTCAATAACATTTTCAGGCAGTAATGCCGGATTTGCAGTGGGTGATAATGGAATGATCCTTAAAACAACTGATGGCGGCGCTAACTGGATGCTCCCTAATTTAGACCAGTCCGGAAGCGATAATTATTTTTCGGTATCCTTTACATCATCTACAACAGGATGGGTGTGCGGTTATAACACTAACGCTGTTATCAGAAAAACTACAGATGGAGGGCTTATGTGGAACTCTCAGCCCGCGGGACCCGGAAACTATACTTTAAGAGATATTAAATTTTTAAATTCGACTACCGGTATTGCAGTTGGTGATGGTGGCTATATTATCCGCACTACAAACGGCGGTACAAACTGGGTTCAGTCCGCATCCGGTATTACTACCGACCTCATGTCAATTGATATAGGTTCAATTGGATTGAGCAATATTATCTGGTATACTGCCGGTTTCGGGGGCAAAATACTCAAATCAACCAATGACGGTTTAACCTGGGGGCAGTTAACATCTGGCACCACAAACAATCTTTTTGAAATTGATGTATGCACTAACAGCAGAGATTCAGTATTTACCTGCGGCGGACAGGGTATAATAATTAAAACTCTAAATGGCGGCGGAAGTTTTGTCGGTATCCAGCAAAACAGTAACAGCATACCTTCAGAATTTTCACTTGAACAGAACTATCCCAATCCTTTCAATCCATCAACAAATATCTCATTCAGCATTCCAGCAGGCAGTTATGTATCGCTTGATGTATTTGATATGACAGGCAGAATAGCTACCACTTTGATCAGCGAAAATATGACGGCAGGAAATTATAATGTTGAATTCAATGCCGCAGGTTTTTCATCCGGAGTATATTTCTACAGATTAAACGCAACATCGAATAATGGTACGTTCACAAAAACATTAAAATTAATTCTTGTAAAATAACATTCTAAAGGAGAGCAA
The DNA here is from genome assembly GCA_039933555.1 of Ignavibacteria bacterium. GTDB lineage: Bacteria > Bacteroidota > Ignavibacteria > Tepidaquicellales > OLB5 > OLB5. The sequence goes on along the minus strand of JBDTNV010000016.1, from coordinate 30,838 downwards.
AATGAAACATCTGTTTAAAAACTCAATAACTGTACTCTTTGTAATATTAATTGCTATAATTTTTTCTTCAGGCTGTGGTAAAAAGAAAGAACAAACCAACCTCAAAGTTTCAGGTTATTATGACGTAAAAGATCATTTTAACATGATGATTGCCGGTACACCAATGGATGGTGACCTTAGCTACGTAATGTATATTTTACCTAAAGGTGAAGAGGATACAGTTCTTATTTATAATATAAATAAATCATTTGATAAAGTAGTTGGTGTTGTTAAGGCAGATTCAATTATTATACCACAGCAGACAATACTCAGTAAATCGGGGGGAAAATATGATATACTGCCTTACGGCGGAAAAAAAGACGGTAACAGTCTTTACTTAATGTTTGAATATGATGACAGGACATATGATAATTTAACCGGACTGGTAGTCTGCGATTTAACCGGTGACCTTACAGAACCATATAAAAAAGAAGAAAACAAATAAACAAAAAATATAAACTAATAAGAAAGGAATTAAAAATGATGTCAAAATTCAAAACAACTTTTTCAATATGTATAATGCTGTTTATATTTCAATGCATATCTGCAAATGTTATGGCAGGTGATAGATGGAAAGTTACGGAAATAAAAACTAACGGTGCTTTAAAACTGCATGGTGATGACTGGTTATTCAAAATTAAGATAAAAAACACAGGCGATAAAAGATCAAAAGGTGAAAGCATCAGCGTTACAATGAAAATCTATTCAGACGGTACACTTATCAGCACAAAGGATATCACAATTCAGCCTGACCCAACTGCTTCAGGTGATACTTTTTCCTTTGATCTGGGTGATACAGCCACACATGAATTTTTAGTTCAAAATCAAAATATAGATTGCGTAATTCAGGATAACTCCTCGCTCGATGGAATGACAGAAACATTCACAGTCCAGGGTAAAGGCAGGTAACTCATATATCACAGTATAGAATTTTAAGCAGGTAAATAGTTATATTTGTTCTATGAAATATGTTATTTACCTGCTTCTGTTATTTTTAATATTTTCAATTAACACATTTTCGCAATTCAGCACACCTGAAGGCTCTTTGTATTACAAAAAAAATTCAACTTCCGAAACCGGCAACACTTTAATTTTAAGTTCAATACTCCTTATCAGCCCTGCTCTAATTCTGGATGATGGCAATGCTTACTTCGGACTTTCAAAAGAGCTATCCGCGGGCAAATTTCCCTATGGCAGACTGGAATTTGATTACTCATACATTTTCAGAAGTGAACGGACAAGCGCAATTCATTTATCGTATAATTTTGATATTCCGCTGAACGGAAATTTTAAGCAGCCCTCGTTGTTTATGATTTCGCCCGGCGCAGGATATTATACTGATCTTACCCGCAAAGGGTATTTTGGGCAGGTTTCGCTCGGCATATTTGCTTCAACGGGATTCAGTGACGCAATTGCAATTCACCCAAACATAAAGTTCCGGAAAACATTCATGAATGATAGTTACCCGGGAGTATTTGAGCTATCGATTGGTGTAGGCTTCGGATTTTATTCAAACTGACACAATCCTCATTTAATTAATGGTGCTGCCTGCGGATTCCCTAAATTCTTTTTTTACACCCCAAAAGAACCTTTTATATGATTTTGATATTAAATATCTTATGGCAATGATAAACAGAAATTTAATAGGGGTTTTGCTATTCCTTGTTTCAGCGGGAATTTATGCACAATCAATATACGTACCGCTTGAATTCCAGGAGGCATATGAAAACGGCACCCGATTATTAGATGGTAAACCCGGCGCAGAATATTGGCAAAATCACTCAGATTATAAAATATCGGTGAAGCTCGATCCCTTAAAAGGAATTATCTCAGGTTCAGCAGCAATTACATATTTTAACTCAAGCCCAGATACCCTTGACCGGCTGGTTTTCAGGATGTACCAGAATATCAACAGGCGTGATGCAATGCGTGATTACCAGGTTAAGAATCTGCCCGATAATGAGGGAATAATAATACAGTCATTGCAGATTGGTAAAAAGAATTATGATGTGAAAACAGATACTAACATCGAAAATACAGGGACTAACCTGCTTATTAAGAACCAAAATATAAATCCAGGCAAACAGGTTTCAATAAATGTCAACTGGGAATTCAAGATACCAAAGGAAGAGGGAGTGAGGATGGGACAGTATGATTCTGCTGTGTTTTTTATTGCTTACTGGTATCCGCAGATAGCAGTGTATGATGATATTGATGGCTGGGACCTGACTGAATATACCGGCAATACAGAATTTTATAATGACTTCAATAATTATGATGTGACTATAACCCTTCCCAATAATTACGGAGTGTGGGCAACAGGAGATCTGCAAAATGGAGATGATATATACGCGCCAAAAGTGCTTCAAAAATATTCAGAGTCACTGAATTCTATAACTACTGTAAATATTATTACTGCACAGGATTATTTAGATAATATTGCTTTGTATAACAGCTCCAGTGAAAAAAATTCCTGGCATTTTCTCGCAAAAGGCGTTCCTGATTTCTCATTTGGAGCTTCAGCAAATTATTTGTGGGATGGCAGGACCAGCGATGCGGGGGGAAAGAAAGTTTTCGTAAGCGCTGTATATGATCAGGCATCTTTGACATTTTATGAATCCTGTGATATTGCCGCTAAAACTGTTGAAATGCTCTCAAAAGATCTGCCGGGTGTTCAGTTCCCATTTCCTAAAATTACTGTTTTTAACGGCTCGGGTGGAATGGAATCACCAATGATGGTAAATATGAGCGCAGAAGAAAAACGGGTATGGCAGGTCCACACTGTTGTACATGAAGTTACTCATTCATACTTCCCATTCTATATGGGAATTAATGAACGCAAATATGCATGGATGGATGAAGGCTTAACCCAGATGCTTTCAGAATATATTCAGTATGAAATTGATAAAACAATTGATTTCCGCGCAAGAAATGTAAAGCGCTACCTGGATTACTCAGGGCAGTTTGATGAAGTACCAATGATGTATCCTTCATATATGATAAGGGGAGAAATGTACGGCAATCATGCTTACTTCCGCCCTGCAAATGCATATAATATTATGAAGGATTTTATGGGTGATGCTGAGTTTAAAAAGGCATTGCAGGAATACATGAAAAGATGGAACGGTAAACATCCAACTCCTTTTGATTTTTTCTTTACTTTTGAAGATGCCACTGATGATGACTTAGATTGGTTCTACACACCTTGGTTTTACGAACACGGATACCCGGACGTGGGAATTGATACAGCATATGTAAAAGATGATAACCTGAGGATCCAGATCATAAAAGATGGTGTGCTTCCAATTCCTGTTGCAATAACTGTAAGGTTTAAAGATGGAAGTGTTAAGCGTGCATACAGAACCGCAACGGCATGGAAGAATGAAGAAGATGAGCAGATATGGATAGAAATGGAAATTGATAAAAAACCCGCCTCTATTGAGCTCGGAAATATGTATATCCCTGATGTTGATACAGTAAATAATTACTGGTTGTTTAAGTAAAACCGATAAACTATCCTTTCCTTTGCTTCAGCTCTTCGGTCTTTTCAAGCAGCCAGCTCCTGTTGCTTATCATATCACATTTTTCAATTTCTTCCTTCATTTCCTTAAGGTTTACCCTTGATGAATACCTGGCTTTACATATTGCCGAAGCATATTTAATAAAATTTGATGTGATCTTCCTGTGACTGCTGTTTAAAAGTTTATCCTTCTGAATGTACTTCCTGTAGTTTTCTGTTTGCATTAGCACTTCTTCAATATTACCAAGTTCATATTGTATCATAATGGAGGTGATCCTTGCGTTGATCTTCATATGAAGATCTGTATAACTGACCTTAGCTATATATTGATGTGCTTTTTCAAATTCTCTTGATTTAAAATACAGCTTTGAATAAGTATAATTATACAGATTTTCGCTGCTATCGGGTGAGAGTTTTTTATAATTATCTTCTATAAATCTTTTTGTCCATTCAGTTTCATCCAGTTTTAATCCAATTGTTACCAGGTTCATAAACATTTCCGCATCAAAATATCCTCCCGGCACCCTGTTATACATATTCCGTGCAACAAGATATTGATCCAGTTCGAACATAAGTTTATAAAACTCACCTTTACCGCTGTATCCCTTTTCAATGCATAAATTAACCAGAACAGTAATTCCGTCCCTGCGTTCACTGGTTTCTAACGGAATATCATCATCTGTCAGGTAATTTTTAAGCTCATAAAAAAGATCCTCCCTGGAATTATCCAGCAAAAGGAGTATCTGCTTATAAAGAATCATGATAAGTTTTATTTCAAGGTATTTTTTGCCTTCACTTTCAAGGAAATTTAATATGTAAGGAAGGAATTCCAGCTTAAAACTTGAGTTTACTGAAAATGATTTATTCAGTAAGTAACGGTAACGCTGTAAGATTGAAATAATAAAATATGAAGTTAAATTATTGGATTCTTCAAGCAGCGTTTCATCAGGTTTATCTTTTACTGTAATTGGCTGGTAGGACCTTGAATAAATAATATGTTTGAATTTTTCCAGCTTGTACCTGTTTTCGTAATGACTTCCATTAAACAGTTTTCCCGCAGTAAGTTCTTTCTCAGAGTTATTTATAGTTCTTTGGGCGCCTTTATCCAGTCCAAGCTCAAGCAATGAATTTATTAGGTGAATATTTTCTGCGTTATCCTGCTGCTTCATATCGCTGTATGCCAGGTATTGCTCGGTCAGCTCTGTCAGCTTAAAAATTATCATTCTCATAAAGCTGTCGTTATATTCTGCCGGTGAAAACAGTTTATGATAGATAAATTCTTTTTCTATCTTCTCAGGTTTAGAATCAGGATGATTAACCCGGAGATATTCAAAAAGCTTCTCAGCGCTTTCATTCTTATTAAAAAACGGGGACTTCACAAAATCACTTAGCTCCCTCATTTGCTTAGATGATAGCTTTGAAAGAAGCTCTACAAGGTAGGTTTTAACCATTTATTAAAACTTTTGTTTGTTTAAATCGTACTGTTTTTGTGCAAAAAATGAATATTTTAAGCAATTTTCTGTTGACTGGTTTATATTCTATTTAAACCGGGAAACATTGCAGTATAATATTCCAAAGCGTATATATTCATAACAATCAAAAAAAACATTCCCAAAATTCCCCAAAAATAACTGCGTATTAGCCAATTCATAATTATAACATAATTATCATACCCTAAAAACCACAAAAAGGTTTCTTTGAACATCCGCACTGTATAGGACTATCTTTGTAACGAAAATAATTAATCTACATTCCAATTAAAATGAAAAACAGTTTTCTATCAGAACCATTCATTAAAAAGGATAACAGCTGTAATCGTGATATAAATGATTCCCCCGGGCCGGTATTCGCAACAACAGGAAGCCTGGAGGGCGAAATATTATTACAATGGGATGCCATCAGGGATGCAGATAAATATATCATTCAGGTAACTAAAAAAAATTCTGCAAGCAGTCTGTGGGAGCAATATGATATAGTAAAAGACCCTCTTTACTGTTTTACAGGTTTAAAGCCCGGCAAGGAGTATTCCTTCAGGGTTGCAGCGGTTTACCCTGATAGAACGGGTGCATGGAGCAGCGTGGTATCCAAGAAAGTAAAGTAAAAAGAAATAATAAATAAATCAATTAAAACATAAAAACAAATAAAGAAAGAAAAACAATGAAACAGGAAACAAGACAATGGTTTACCCTATTATTAGCAGTACTTGCAATAGGAATATCTTTAAATCTATTTGCACAAGGAAAGCAACTTCCTCCGTTTAACATTCAGTATTCTAATTCAAACGGGGATGTCAATAACACAGTATTAACAAGCACCCCTCCTCAAATTAAGGAAAAAAGCTCCGAATTGATTCAGCTTGAAGCAGAACTTAAAACAGCACGGTTAAAAGGGAACACAGCTGCGGCTAACCAGTTACAGGAACAAATTGACAACATTGTTGGTAATGCTACTGTTTACCAGCCCTCAATGATAAATGAAATGAACTATGGATCTTCCGAAAGCGGAAATCAGACTGACTACAACCAGTCAACAGTACATCCATGGAGCGTTTATTCGCATGCTTTTGCGGTTGCTCCAACAGGTTCGGGTGTTGCAGGTAATATGTACTGCCTTATCACCCAAGATTCCCAGTCAGGTTCCGATGCTGATACAGTTAAACTCCAGTATTCATCAGATGGCGGAGCTACATGGTACACAAGGTCATGGTTTGGTTTAAGCGGATACAGCTTCAACAGGGATGAAATGGATATTGAAATTGTGTATGATAACACAACAACATGGCTTTTTGGTGTAATTGGTTTAAAAGAGACCGCGACAAACCTGAAGAAAGTTTATTTCCTGCGTTTTAATCTCCAGTCATCTTCTGGCGGATATTTAGGTTTGCTTAATTACCCCGGCAGCGGCGCGGGAATGAATTATTACAATCCAAGGATCACCAGCGATAACGCAAATTATAATTCAAATGCGTATGTAATGGTTTTATGCTCAATGGATTCAACTTCACGAGCAAATCATTACGCAAAACAAAAATATATGTTTTCAAGTACACCTTTTGCAGCTGCACCGGGTTTCACTTACTCAAATCCTAACAGCTCAGGCGGGTTCTACTGGTCAACAGCGCTTACCACAAACAGCACTGCGTACTTATATGGTGATATTGCTTACTATGCAGATCAGGGCGGTACAGGACAGGATAGAATAATGACTGTTTATAACTGTTACAGCAGCGGTTTCAACAGCATATATATTGCATACTTAAACGGTTACAGTACTTCCGGCGGCAGCATGGTGGTAACAGAACCCGCAGTAAATAAAGATGTAAAAATCGCATTTAACGGCGGAGCAAGTAACCGTAACGGAATGATAACATATGTAAGGCAGTTCAATTCCTCAACCGATTGGGATATTTTCGGTATAAGAACAACAAACGGAGGAAGCCTTTCAGGTGACTGGAACAGGGATACTATTGATTATACCGGCAACAGGGCGCGTACATGCGATCTTATTGCGGTAAGAGGAGCTGTAAATCAGTTCAAAATTTGCTATGCCGAAGATAACACTACTATACCTGCGGGTTTTTACCGGGAGTATAACGGTTCTTCATGGTCTAACAAGATCCTGATGACCAATGCTTCAACAGATACTGTTTGGGCTGAGCCAAGGGCAGGATATAAATTAGGCGGCGGTGATAACGGTATAGGCATCTGGTCTCTAATGAACGGATATAACGGTTACTGCGCTAGAAATCTGCTTACAACAACCGGAATATCAGGTAACAATGAAATTCCTACAGGCTTTTCATTATCACAGAACTATCCAAATCCGTTCAACCCAACAACAAAAATTAAATTCGCTTTACCTGTCTCGGGAAAAGTATCACTCAAAATATTTGACATAACAGGCAGACTGGTAACTGAATTAGTAGATCAGAACCTTGAAGCAGGCACACATGAAATTAACTTCAATGCGTCTGATCTTTCAAGCGGCGCTTATTTCTATAAGCTTGAAACCAAAGGATTTTCTGACATCAAAAAAATGATTTTGGTAAAATAATTATTTACTCATCCGATGACTGCTAAGGCAGTCAAGCTTTAAGTCATCGGATGAGTTAGAAAACACAAAAACAAATGAAATACACGCTATATAAAATATTGTTTGCTTTAATTATTATTAACAGTCTGGTTTTCTCGCAATGGGTTGAACAATCCTCTGGTACAGCTCAGGTTTTATATGGTGTATATAACTTTCCATCTTCAAACATTACCATTTGTGCCGGAAATAATTCAGCAATATTAAGAAGCACAAATAACGGAACAAATTGGAGTCCGGTTGCCGCCCCCGTTTTAAACAGAACATTAACATCCATTACGGGTTTTGGGGCAAATACATCATGGATATGCGGTAATGGAGTAATATTCAAATCAACAAATTCCGGAGCCGTGTGGATTTCCCAGACTGTAACAAACCATTTCTATTTCGGCATCTCATTCATCAATCAAAATACCGGCTGGCTGTGCGGGTCAGTTGATTCAGTTTTTCACACTACTAATGGCGGTATTAACTGGCAGGCATCAGCAACAGGAATGCCTGCAGGTGCAAATTATTCGGGGATCCAGTTCATAGATAATCTAACAGGTTATATGTATGGCTCTGATAGCTCAAGCAATGGGTTTATTTTCAAATCTACCGATGGCGGGTTCTCGTGGAGCCAGTCATTTACATCTGCAGTGGCTGTTATTTGTTTTCAAATGGTCAATCCTTCCACAGGCTATGCAGGGAATAATTTAATTTATAAAACAACAAATATGGGTGCTTCGTGGTCAACACTCAGTAATCCGCTGATAACTTCTCTTTTCGGATTAAAATTTCCGGCAGATGCCTCAACCGGCTATGCCGTTAGCCTGAACAAAATACTCAAAACTACAAATGGCGGTAACTCCTGGTATATTTTCACGGGTCCTGTAGGCGATTATCTAAGATCTCTGTGCTTCAAAACAGGAACAAATGATACCGGCTTTGCAGTGGGTAATTCAGGTCAGATTTTATTCACAATGAATGGCGGGGGCAGTTTTACCGCGACCGGGAATATTCAAACCGAAACACCTTCAGGATTTTCATTGTCACAAAATTATCCTAACCCGTTTAACCCAAGTACAAGTATTGAGTTCACACTTCCTGAAGCTGAAAAAGTATCTCTAAAAGTATTTGATGCCACAGGTAAACTGGTAACAGAGATCATAGATCACAGCCTTGAAGCCGGGACACATGAAATTAACTTCAATGCCTCAGAATTATCAAGCGGTGCATATTTCTACAAACTCGAAACAAAAAATTTCACAGATGTAAAGAAGATGGTCTTAGTAAAATAATAAAAATTCATCTCTCTACTCTCCTGCAAGAAGGGGGTTGGCGGTGAGATAAAATAAAGGAGAACAAAAATGTTAGACGATTTAACAAGGTCAGTAAAAGAAGCCGTTTCAGACGGTATAAATAACCCGGAGCATACAACCGGCACGGGATTCTTTCAGAACATTATCACACGATTCAAAGGCAGGCTTATTTTTTCCGCAATATTTTTCCTCGTATTTGCAGCAGTAGCTGTCGGAATAATCCTAATGGTCATGTTCTTTGTGTTCAAAGCAATGTAAAACAAATTAGAAGAGCAATATGAAAATCAAAATACTAGTAATCGCAATCTGCAATTTGTTAATCTGTAATTTGCAATTTTCACAGCACATAACAAATACACTGGGTACAAATGGTGTATTTAAGATAAAAGATAATTCAACTGAATACTTTACTCTTAGCCAGTCAACCGGGCTAGTAACTATAACAAAAACCCTTGAGCTTGGTAATACTCAAAACTCAACTTCCTCAATTGGCGTTATAACCAAAGGCGGTATTAGTTTTATTCATAATTATTTCACTCCAAATACAAATGGAAATAATACATTTGTCGGTCTATTTTCAGGAAATTTTACAATGGCAGGAGCAGTCTATAATACAGCAATGGGGGTTAGCACTATGAATTCCTTAACTACCGGCAATTACAATTCCGGTTTTGGGGTTAATTCTTTACGGTTTAACACAGCAGGAAGCCAAAATTCTGCATTTGGAGTTCAATCCCTGGGATCAAATACAACAGGTTCCACAAATTCTGCATTTGGCTATAATTCTCTTTCAGATAATATTAATGGGGCAAACAATTCAGCCTTTGGATATTTTTCTCTGACAAATAATACATCCGGAAGTTATAATACAGCATTCGGACACACTGCTTTGCAAAACAATATTTCGGGCAACTCTAATTCATCATTTGGATATTTTTCCCTTAATAATTCAATTGGGACAGGAAACTCAGGTTTTGGGAATTCTTCGCTTTCCGGCGCAACAGGAAATAACAATACTGCATTGGGTTTCTTAGCGGGTGACGGTCTCACTACCGGCTCAAATAATATAATAGTGGGTTATAATGCAGATGTTCCTTCGGGAACCGCTAACAACCAGGTTAGAATTGGCAATACATCTATTACATATGCCGGTATACAGGTTGCATGGACAATAACGAGCGACAGGAGATGGAAATCTAACATACAGAACTCAAACCTGGGATTGGATTTTATCAGAAACCTGAGACCCGTTTCTTACACACGCATTAACGATGAAACGCAAAAAACCGAATATGGATTTATCGCGCAGGAAACGGAAGAAACATTGTGTAAATCCGGGGCCGAGAACCCGGGAATGGTCACAATTGATGATAAAGGGAACTATGAATTAAGGTATAACGACCTGCTGGCTCCAATGGTAAAAGCTATTCAGGAGTTAAAAAATGAAAATGATAAACTCAAAGAAGAAAATTTAAAGCTGGCGGATGAAATTTCCAGACTCAGCTCCGTTGAAGAAAGGCTTGCAATGCTTGAAAGAAAAGTCATGAAAGAGGATATTCTTAAAGAAGTTAAATCCGCTGAAAAATGAAAGTTGTTAAGGCAATAATAATAATGATAGTCTTTTACTCCACCGCTGTTTTACGTTGCCAGGTATACAGCAATATCACCTATGATGCGGGTTCATCAATTGATATACAGTCCGGTGGTGATGTATGTGCAGATAATATCATAATTAATGGCTCATTTTCCGGCGGCGGAACAATATGCACAGGAGCGCTGCCGGTTACATTATCTATATTCAATGCCTTATCTCAGAAAAATAACGTAGTGTTATCATGGAAAACCGAGAGCGAAATTAATAACTTCGGGTTTGATGTTGAAAGAAAAACTGAAACCGGAGGGTGGAATAAAATCGCATTTGTACAGGGTTCAGGAACAACAAATCAGCCTGTTGAATATACTTATGAAGATAAAAAACTTATGCCTGGCAAATATTTCTACAGGCTAAAACAAATTGATTATAACGGAAATTATGAATACTTCGACCTTGCTCTATATGTGCTGATCTTAAAACCACAGGTTTTTTCAATGGGGCAGAATTACCCCAATCCCTCTAATCCCAGTAGTAATATTGATTTCCAATTGCCGGAAAGAACACTTGTGAACATAAGCGTATATAACTTACTTGGACAGCTAGTAACAACTCTGGTCAACCAGGAAAGAGATGCCGGTATATATACAATTGAATTTGACGGCAGTAATGTTTCCAGTGGTACTTATATTTACAGGATAACTGCAGGGTCTTACAGTGAGGTCAGGAAGATGTTGATAATTAAATAAGGATTATTTAATTGGAAATCCTGTTTATCGGGACTAATAGTGAAATATAAGCTATGCAATTTCCGTGATTTTTCTTTGTTCTCCAAACCCCGCGTTACTCCAGAGTGCCGGTACTCAAATGCCGGCACTTTTTTATATAAATCCCCCTCATAAAGTCGAAGAACCGGATTCTTGTATGGCTTCGACAGATGCCAAGGGCATGAGAGGATAATAATCAACTCAGTTGTTGATGGTGCGATTGAACCAATTTTTCATACTTCCTAAAGCTGGAATGGGAATTCCATGCTGCTTGTGCCAGGTCCTCAGACCTGACACGAAAATATATTATGGGAAGTATATTATTTTTAATATATTGATTTCCCTCTCAAATTATTGTAAATATTACATTAAATTCGCCTTATGAAGAATCGAATGTCGCTCATTGCAGCAGTTTCCATAGGTATCGGCGGAATGATAGGCGCAGGTGTCTTCTCTATATTAGGAGTTGTCGCTGAAGCATCCGGCGGAGCAATGTGGCTCTCATTTTTAATTGGCGGAATAGTCGCGTTGTTTTCTACTTATTCCTATGCTAAGCTTGGGGCAAAATTCCCAACTGCAGGCGGCGCTGTTGAATTTCTGGTGAAGGGTTGGGGCAGCGGAATTACATCAGGCGGACTCAACCTCTTCATGTGGATAGGATACGTTATAGCTATCGCATTGTATGCTCAGGGATTCTCATCTTACGCTTTGACTTTCTTTGCAGGCTCCGCCTCTCCCATTGTAACAAAAGCAGTTGCATGCGGGGCAGTTATACTGTTCACTATGCTTAACATGCTTGGCGCAGGCGATGTAGGCAAAGCCGAAACATTCATTGTAGCTGTTAAAGTAACCATACTTGTTTTATTTGCAGGTGCGGGATTATTTTTCATCCACCCGGCGAATCTTTCACCCGTTCACTGGAATTCAACCGAATATGTTTTCTTCGGCGCGGGTGTTTTATTCATTGGGTATGAAGGCTTTGGTTTAATTACAAATGCAGCAGCTAATATGGAAAGCCCTGAAAAGAATTTACCGAAAGCATTATACATCGCAGTTTTTATTGTAATACTTATCTATCTTGCTGTATCAATAACTGTAACGGGCAACCTGACCACCGGACAAATTGCAGCGGCACGTGATTTTGCATTGGCTGAAGCCGCAAAACCTTTCCTTGGTATGTTCGGCTTTAAGCTCATTGCAGTCGCCGCCCTCTTTTCAACCGCATCGGCAATCAACGCAACATTATTTGGCGGTTCTAATGTAAGCTATATGGTCGCAAAAGAAGGCGGACTTCCCGCAGTATTTGCCCGTGATGAAATTAAGGGCGCAACGGGTGGACTTTTGATAACATCACTTTTGGTAATTTGCTTTATTTTATTTTTTGATCTTGCGGGAATTGCAATGATGGGTTCAGGCGCATTTTTGCTTGTCTACGCCGCTGTTAACGCAGGCCATTTAAGAATACTCAAACAAACCGGGGCAAAAGCATGGATTGTGGTTGTTTCCCTGGTACTGTGTGTTATCATGTTCATTATTCTCGAGGTTTACACATACCGCAAAGCGCCGGAGGCAGTCTACACTATGATAGCACTCTTAATTTCTTCATTTGTGGCTGAGGCTCTTTGGCGGAAATTCAGAAAAGCACGGTTTGAGAATCCCCCTTATAAAGGGGGACGATAATTACCCTTTTCAAAAAGCTTCAATTGAACTTAATTTATACAACTCGATAATCTTAAATGGGGATTTGGAATTCTCCAATTCGTAAAGCTTGCATGAAACCACATCTATTCCATCTCTTATCTTCTGTTCACTTTTAAGACTTTAATCTTCCCTGCCAATTGACTATTTTGCATTTAATAATTCAAAAATTCCGATTCAACAATTTAATATGACATCAGAAAATAAAGAAGCATCAAAAGAATATAAGGAAGCTCCTGAACAGAATCCTGTAATGGAGTCCCTCGTACGTCCAAATGTCCCGGCGCTTGATGAAGTCCTGGGCAAACCATTCAAAGTGATAGATGATGGTTTTATCCGTGTAATTGATTATATGGGCTCAGATGAATCCATAGTTCAGGCTGCCCGTGTTTCCTACGGCAAGGGCACAAAGAAAGTTCATGAAGACCGGGGACTGATAAGATATTTAATGCGTCACCATCACACAACTCCGTTTGAAATGTGCGAGATAAAATTCCACGTGCGCGTGCCAATGGATTGCTGGCGGCAGTGGATTCGCCACCGTATGGCAAATGTTAATGAGTATTCAACCCGTTACAGCGTTGCAATTGATTCCACACAAACGACAAATGAAACTGAGTGGCGCCTGCAGGCTTCAGGCAACCGCCAGGGTTCAGGCGGATTTGCAGGCGATGCTGAAGGCAAAACGCTCACCGAAAAAGAACGTTACCTCCAGTCACTTGCCCGTGAAATATATGATGAACGCCTTAAGATGGGTATTGCACGCGAACAGGCAAGGAAAGACTTGCCACTATCGACCTACACCGAGGCATATTGGAAAGTTGACCTGCATAACCTGCTTCACTTCCTCTATTTAAGAATGGATGCGCACGCGCAATATGAAATCAGGCGTTACGCTGAAATAATGGGTCATGAAATTGTCGCAAAGTGGTGTCCCGCTGTATGGGAGGCGTTCATGGATTACCGTGTAAATTCAAACAGCCTCACAAGACTTGAAATGGAAATCTTAACCGCTCTCACCAGGGGTGATAAGGAACAGGCGATCGAGCTTGGTAAATCTTTCAACTGGCTGGATAAATCAACAGGTGCGCCGAAAAAGAACCGCGAGCTTACGGAGTTTGAAGATAAGCTCTCCGGCCTTGGAATAAAAGCTCCGTGGTGACTTTCCCTCTTAAAAAAATTGCATTTTTGTAGAGACAGGTCTGTGACCTGTCTCAAATAAAAAAGAGAGAACCTAAAATTCTCTCTTTTGTTTTATGATCCAATCATACAAATCTTTTAATCTGATAAATCTATTTACATTCCGCTTGTCAAAACATGCATTGTATATTCAAACGGCGAAAAATTAAGTTTAATGTACCCTCTGAAAGGGTTATCAAGCATTACTATCATATATAATATCAGGGTATTCAATATTGTCAGCGCAGATGTCATTACAAACTGGTGCCTGATGTTTTTCGCAAAGAAGAAGTAAGTGTACAAAATTGTTACTGATCCGCCAAAGAGCAACACTACCCATATGATACCCGGAATATTATTCCTGCTGTCAAATATCCTTGTTCTTCTTCTCTCACTGGCGTCATTTAAATGCCTTAATGTTTCCTGGTAAGCAATTTCATTCTTAATTTGCTGTCTATCAAGTGTTGTAAAGAATGTCCATATTTTACCAAAACTCGCGCTCGCCTTCTGGCTTGGTTCACCGTTTTCAAGCATCGGCCATTCATCATTTATTACATCATTGATATAGTTTAGCAACAACGGGTTTACCTGTTTTTTGTACTCTTCAGGCAGCGCTTTTGAGTTATGATAAATATCCGAAAGCTCAATTGCTTCCTGGTCAACATTTTTATTTGATTCGTCGTACTCTGTCCACGTGGCAAATACAACAAATGCAATCAACACCGCGTATATCAGCCCGAACGCATTGAAAATAAAACCTCCTACTTCATGGTTTTGCTTCAGTACATCCTCGGTAAACCATTTCCTTACAAGCTTTAATCCGATACATGATACAAAAACTGTTAATGCACATAGTGCAGTAATTGCTAAGGCCGGATGCCAGTTTAATATAAAATTCATACCCCAAAAATATATGTAAATTAATACTTAAGCAAGTAAATTAGTGTTTATATTGCATCTTAAATCCCCTTTATAACAGTAATCTCTATTTCACCATTTACCTATTTCACTATTTATAATGCTCTTACCTACTCACCAAATTCATTCATTTTTTCTTCAAACATTTTCCGTTAACTTACCCTCTTAGCCGAAATTTGAAATGGGTATCGGCTACTCATTCAGGCCAAGGGGTTTCAACCCCTTGGTAAAAACATTTTCTTATCATCAAAAAAACAGTTAAAATTTGTCATTTTTAGATAAAATTTCAATACAAGGTGCACGGGTACATAACCTTAAAAATATTGATATCGATATCCCGCGCGATAAGTTCGTAGTTATCACCGGCATATCAGGTTCAGGGAAATCATCACTGGCGTTTGATACAATTTATGCCGAAGGGCAAAGGCGTTTTGTTGAAACACTCTCCTCCTACGCAAGACAGTTCATTGGCGGAATTGAACGCCCCGATGTTGATAAGATCGAGGGGCTCTCTCCATCTATCTCAATCGAGCAGAAAACTATCTCACACAATCCCCGCTCAACAGTCGGCACAGTGACGGAAATTTATGATTTCCTGCGTTTACTGTTTGCCAAATGCGGAACCCAGCACTGCACAAACTGCGGAAGTCCCGTTCAAAGACAAAGCGTTCAGCAGATAATTAACCACATCCGCGAAAATCACGATACAAAAAGGATAAATATTCTCGCTCCCGTTGTAAAAGGGCGCAAAGGTCATTACCGCGAATTATTTGAGCAGATAGAAAAAGACGGATTCACAAAAGTAAGGGTCGATAAGCAGATAAAAGATATCACCCCAAAGATGAAGCTTGACCGTTACAAGATACACGATATTGAAATTGTTGTAGATAGAATTATGGTTACAAAGGCTACCTCGCTCAGGCTGACTGATTCCATTGAAACCGCGCTGCGTTTTGGCGGGGGGATTGTAATTGTAACGGAGTCTGATAGCGACGGCTCTAAGGATAAATTGTTCAGCGAAAAACTTGCGTGTCCAACCTGCGGTATCGGCTTTGATGAACCGGCGCCTAATTCATTTTCATTCAACTCACCCTACGGATGGTGCCCAGATTGCCTTGGACTTGGAGCCCGCAAGGAGCTTGATGACAGGCTGCTTATCACAGATTATGACCTGACAATTACAGAAGGCGCTATTGCCCCACTCGGCAAACCACGCACAAACTGGACCTTCACAGTTTTAAAACAGCTTGTTGAATCATGGGGTTATGATTTCGATACTCCGCTTAAAAAATACTCTAAAGATCAGCTTAACATTATTATTAACGGTGATGACCAGAAACGTGAATATAAATATGTTGATTCACGCGGTTTTCAGCGGGAGTATTCTCACAAGTTCCAGGGAGTCAAAAAAATTATTTTAGATTACTACCGCAACCAGACCTCTGAATACATTTCAAACTGGGCTGAAGGCTTCATGACTTCAAATACCTGCGATACATGCAATGGCGGCAAGCTGAAGCAATCAAGCTTAGCTGTGCTGGTAGATTCCACCGAAGGCAAAAAAAACATATACGAAGTATCACTGTTATCTATAAAAAAAGCGCGTGAATATTTTGATACACTTATTCTTAATGAAAGACAGGAAATCATAGCAAAACAGATCCTGAAGGAAATTAAGATGCGGCTTGAGTTCATGCTTAACGTAGGACTTCATTACCTTTCGCTTGATAGAAATGCCCGTACACTCTCCGGCGGCGAAGCGCAGAGAATTAAGCTTGCGACTCAGATAGGCTCTCAGCTGCGCGGTGTCTTATACATTCTTGATGAACCAAGTATAGGGCTGCATCAGCGAGATAACGAACTGCTGATAAGATCGCTTAAAAACCTGCGTGATATTGGCAATACCGTGATCGTAGTTGAGCATGATAAACAAATGATGGAAGAAGCTGATTTCGTTGTAGATTTGGGTCCGGGTGCAGGTGAGCATGGCGGTCACATTGTAGCATTTGGCAAACCCGGCTCACTGAATGGAAGCTCACTCACCTCATTATATATTTCCGGGAAGAAAAGAATTGAAGTCCCTAAAAAACGCAGGATAGGGAACGGACATAAACTGATATTAAAAGGAGCATCTGGAAACAATCTAAAAAAAGTTAACCTTGAAGTTCCATTAGGAAAATTTATCTGTATAACCGGTGTCAGCGGTTCAGGTAAGTCATCACTTATTAATGAAACGCTCTACCGCGTGCTTTCACGGAAATTTTTTAAATCCCCTGAACCCCCTCTGCCTTATATTACAATTGAAGGTTTAAAGAATATTAACAAGGTAATTGAAGTTGACCAGTCACCAATAGGCAGAACGCCAAGAAGCAACCCTGCAACTTATACAGGTCTTTTCACATTCATACGTGACTTGTTTTCGACACTGCCTGAAGCGAAAATCCGCGGCTATAAAGTCGGCAGGTTTAGCTTTAACGTTAAAGGCGGCAGGTGTGAAGCATGTGAAGGCGGCGGACAAAAGAAAATTGAAATGAACTTTCTGCCTGATGTTTATGTGACATGTGATGTTTGCCGCGGCAAAAGATATAACAGGGAAACACTTGAAGTACGCTATAAAGGAAAAAATATTTCTGATGTACTTGAAATGACTGTCGAAGAAGCCGTTGCATTCTTTGATGCAATACCTTCATTAAAACGCAAGCTGCAGACGTTATTTGATGTTGGCTTAGGTTACATAAGGCTTGGACAGTCCGCCGTTACACTTTCAGGAGGAGAAGCGCAGCGCGTAAAGCTTTCTACTGAGCTCTCCAAAATTCAGACAGGTAAAACAATTTATATTCTTGATGAACCTACAACAGGCCTGCATTTTGAGGATATAAGCATGCTTCTTAAGGTATTGAACCAGCTTGTTGATAAAGGTAATTCAGTGATAGTAATTGAGCATAACCTTGATGTGATAAAAACTGCGGATTGGATAATCGATCTGGGTCCTGAGGGTGGCGATTCAGGCGGCAGGATAATTGCGGAAGGAACACCTGAAGAGCTTGTCAAGAACAGTATTAAGTCTTCCATCACAGCGCAATTCCTAAAACCCGAACTGAAATAAAATAATCCCCCTTATAAAGGGGGAAGATAGTAAACAATTTTCTGTGTTACCTTAATTAATCTATAATTCTTAATCTACATTAATTTCAAATGGGGATTTGTTTTTACGTGAACTCAAGCACGCCTTTAGGTAAAAAACTGACACCACTAAAAAAATACTAAAAACTCTTTTGACATTTGGATTTTGTACTTTGCCATTTCGTTTTTATATTATCTCTTCCATCAATCCAACAATCTTCTCAGTGCTAAGATCAACCATACATTTAAAATGTCCCAGTGGACAGTTTTCCCTGCCATGATCCGTACACGGTCTGCACTCCAGTGAATCAATTTCAGCAATTCTATATTTTGATGTAAGCGGGTAAAAACCGAATGATATATCCGTTGAGCCGTATAATAATACAATTGGAATACCGCTTGCCGAACCCAAATGCTGCGCTGCGGAATCAACCGTAATTAACGCTTTTGACCGAGTCATAACTTCGTATGATTCCAGCGGACTCGTCTTACCGCAAAGATTTACCAACGAATCATCCTTAAGTATTTTTTCAAGCTCGCCGCAATAATCCGTATCTGACTCACCCCCAATTAAAGCAACATTATAGCCTTTAAATAGCAATTTTTTGCAAATTTCAATGGATTTATCAATTGGCAATTGTTTTGTGTACCATCTTGAGCACGGCGCAAAACTGATCAAATTCGATCTGTGAACCAGATGTTTTACATGTTCCTTCTGTTCATTTGATGGAAACAATTCCGGTTTAAGCGACACTTTACTTTCCTCGTATAATAAACCGGGGATCTGTTTTACAAGCTCAAGGTTACGGTATATTTCATGTTTGTCATTTATGTACTTCACTTTATTGGTAAGCAGAAAGGCAAGTGAATTCTCTTCGAAACCAATTCTTACCTTTGATTCCGAATAATATGTTAAGAGTGCGCTTCTGAAAAATCTGTGGGGAGAGATAACAATATCATATTCTGCTTCTCTTAATTCCGCAAGCACCTCAATGAATTTATCTAGCTTATCCCCTCCTTTTTTATCATAGGGTATAACCTTATTAATAGCGGGATGATTCGCAAGTACTCCTTCGGTTGAGGGAATACAAAGAAAATCAATGAGCCCATCCGGTATGTGCGCTTTTATCGTTTGTACCATCGGGAGTGCAAGTATCACATCACCCAGAAATGCCGTTTGTATTATTAATATTTTTTTGTTCTTCATACTATCTCACCCAACATTCTTAAATCTCCTGTGAAACCAAAGCCAGTGATCGGGTCTTAAATTAATATACTCCACCAGCAAATTCACATGTTCCTGTGTTAATGCCTTCACGTTTTCATCCGAAGTATCCTTATACTTTGATGTATCAATTTCATGGAACCGAAGCGAGTATGTCCCGTCATCATTTCTTGTTGATACTCCAAACAAGACCGCGGCTCCCGTTTTAATTGCGATCTTTGCTGTCCCTTCAAACGTTGGTACATCCTTCACAAAAAAATCCACCTTTACATTTTCTTTTGGGGCTGACTGGTCACCCAGCATCGCTACCATTTCATTATTTTTTAAAGTGGTTAAAATGTCTCTTATGGAGTTCCTCATATCGATCATCCTGTTGCCCGCTGAGGTTCTTATCCCGTCAATACCTTTGTTTACTTTTTTATTTGTCTGCTCTTTCACAACAACACTTAAACTTTTTCCCAATAGTTTAGGAACGCCGTAAGCAGTAAGCTCCCAGTTCCCAAAATGCCCGCTTATAAAGATCAATCCTTTTCCATGTTTCAGTTTTTCATTTATCAATTCAATATTTTCAGCATTCAAAAAACTTCCAAGCCTTTCAACCCGAAGCTTCTGGAGATAAAAGAACTCCGCAATAACAGTCATAACATTTACATAACATCCTTTAACAATTTCGTTTATTTCTTTATCACTTTTCCCGGGGAATGCAAGCTTTAAATTACTTACTGCTGTTTTTTTTCTTATTGGAATTAAATAATAAAAGAACTTACCTTTTAACTTTGCCATGAACTGAACAAACTTCAAAGGAAATACAGGTATCATTACCTTAAGCATTAAAAACAATACGTAAACCAAAAAATCCATTTTATATGTGAAATTAACAATATATTCCCTATTTGCAGGTTAACAAAACTAACCAAAAAACATATATATAGCAATTAATTATACTTCTCCATTTAAACCACAATTGATCTAACGACTCGTATGGTTATGGTATGAGTAAAAATGACTACAATAAGCATTGATGATTTTGTATATTTGTAACTTATACCATAAAAATTATGAAATACAGACAGCTTGGGAAACACGGAATAAAGCTTTCAGCAATTGGGATTGGAAGCTGGCTAACATATGGCATGTCCATAAATGATAAAACAGCCCTGAATTGCATTAAAACAGCTATCGAAAGCGGTATAGTATTTTTTGATACTGCCGATATCTATAATAAAGGTGAAGCTGAGCTTTCACTCGGGCGAATATTTACCGATGAATTGAAAGTAAGGCGGGAAGATGTTGTAATAGCATCAAAATGCTTCTGGCCAATGTCAGCAAACCCAAATGATCAGGGGCTCTCGCGTAAACATGTATTTGAATCGGTACATAAATCGTTAATTAGACTTAAAACTGATTATATAGATATATACCAGTGTCACCGCCATGACCCCAATACACCAATGGAAGAGATATGCCGCTCGTTCAACGATCTTATCTTGCAAGGCAAGCTTTTATACTGGGGCGTTAGTGAGTGGTCAGCTGAAAATATTGATGAAGCAAATGAAGTATGCGAAAAGCACAACCTGCACCGACCTATTAGCAACCAGCCGCAGTATAATATTATCCGTGCGCAGATTGAAACCAATGGTGTAATGAAAGCCTGTGAAAAATACGGTATGGGTGAGGTTGTTTGGTCACCGCTTGCGCAGGGATTGTTAAGCGGAAAATATTCCGGAGGAAAGATACCAAAAGATTCACGCGCGGCAAATGATAAAGTTAACCAGTTTATGATGGAAAGCGTTGGGAATAAAGATCTGCTTAAAAAAGTTGATAAATTTACTGAACTTGCCGTAAGCTTAAATGTTACCCCTTCACAGCTGGCTCTTGCCTGGTGTTTGAGGAAAGAGAATATAACAAGTACTATCACAAGCGCTTCAAAGCCCGAACAGATAATTGAAAACTGCGGCGCGGCGGATATTGATTTTTCACCTGCCCTTGAAAAACAGGTAAAGGAGATATTTAATTAAGTGAAACTGGCGGTTATTGGTGAACCATGCATGGATTATATTCACAGGGGAAGTAATACTACTACAAAGCAGTTTGGCGGAATATTGTATTCGCTTGTTTCGCTTGCAGTGATATCAAAAGATACAGCTACAGTTTATCCGGTTATGAATCTTGGCGAAGATGAGTATGATAATGTTACCGGCTTTTTAAGTTCATTCCGCAATATTGATCTTTCTTATATAAATAAAACGACTCACAGTACAAGGGTTGTTAACCTGTTCTATAAGGATAAGAATTCAATACTAAATGTATCAACAAAGAAAACATATGACAGGGAAGAAAATTCTACCCTGCCAACTCTGCCTGTGGAATTTGAGCAGGTAAAAGAACTCCTTGGCTCTCTTGACGGAATTCTCGTAAATCTTGTTTCCGGTGTTGATATCACTCTTAATGCCTTAAAACAGATCCGTGGAAATTTTAAAGGTTATATCCATATGGATCTGCATAATCTTGTTATGCAGACCTTTCCTGACGGCACAAGGAAACAAATGCCTGTTATAGACTGGCAAAGCTGGGTTTCCGCACCTGATACGCTTCAAATGAATGAATCAGAACTTTCAATATTAACAGGTGATAACGTTACAGAGTATGAAACAGCGGAAAAAATTCTGAAAGATAAAAGAGTAAGCTCACTTATCATCACACGCGGCCGCTCAGGTGTTACAATGTACAGTCTAAAACATAAATCAGCAGCGGGTGAATCATACTATGACCTTGATAGAAACGATATGCCAAGGATTGATAGTCCACAGTTTGTAGATTCAACCGGCTGCGGTGATGTTTTTGCATCAAGCTTCTTTTATAAAAATGCAGAGTTCATGCAAAAAGACCGGCATCTTGCTTTAAATTTCGCAAATAAAATGGCAAGCTTAAATGCATCACTTCACGGCGTTGAAGATCTGCAGAAGCTGATATAATAATAGTATTATATGGGATGTAAGTCCCAAGACCACACGAAGTGGTGTCGGGAGTTTCCACTCTCGCAAAAATTAAGACAGTTGATTAACAATTGACCTCCCCCCTCTCCTTTTAGGAGAGGGGTAGGGGGTGAGGTAAAAATGAACACACCAAAAAAAATACTTATTACCGGAGCTAACGGACTGCTGGGTCAGAAAGCTACCGAAATATTCAGGCATGAATCAGCCCACGAGCTTATTCTGACTGACCTGCATGATAATGCGTTTGAATCCAAGGGTTTCGATTACTTCCCTATGGATATTACCAAAAAGGAAGAAGTTAAAGACGCGGTAAAAAAATACCTTCCTGATCTTATCATCAACACTGCTGCTTATACTAATGTTGACGGCTGCGAAACTGATCGTGAGATGAGCTGGAAGGTAAATGTTGACGCGGTAAAGCATTTCATAATAGCATCCAGAGTTAATTCATCGAAGATAATTCACATTTCAACCGATTATGTCTTTGACGGCAAATCGGGCAACTACAGCGAAAGCTCAAAGCCGAACCCGCTGAGTTATTACGGCAAGAGCAAACTTGCCAGTGAAAATGCGCTGGTAACAAGCGGAATTAATTTTGCAATTATCCGCACCATGATAATTTACGGAACCGGTAAAAATTTAAGGCCTAACTTTGCCGTATGGCTAATTAACATGCTTTCTGAAAAGAACCAGGTTACTATCGTTGATGACCAGTTTGGTATGCCAACTATGGTTGATGATCTTGGCTGGGCACTTGTAAAAATGGTTGATCTCAATAAATCAGGGATCTACCACATTTGCGGCAGTGAATATTTAAGCAGGTATGAATTTGCTGTTAAGCTGGCAGAAGTATTTGAGCTTAATGAGAACCTGATTAAGCCTATTAAAACCAGCGATCTTAACCAGTCCGCCTCGAGACCGATGAATTCAAGTTTTATTCTGCTTAAAGCTGAAACAGACCTTGACCTGAAAACACTTGATGTAACCGATGGATTGAATCTTTTAAAAGTACAACTTGGCTTGTGATTTTTGATCTTCGAGATTCGTAATTTGTAATTCCTAATTATATAATATATGTTAGATCTAAAACTAATAAGAGAAAATCCTGAACTGGTAAAGCAAAAGCTCCAGGCACGAAATATGGCAACAGGGATGGTTGATAATATCCTTGAGCTCGATATAAAACGCCGTGAATATATAAGTGAAGTTGAAAAACTTAAAAGCCTTCGCAATAGGGTTTCACAGGAAATTGCAAAGATGAAAAAAGACGGCGCTAACGCTGATGATAAAATTGCTGATATGAAAAAAGTATCCGATGATGTCAAAGCAATTGATGATAAACTTGCTGAAGCTGAAAAGGAAATAGATAACTCTCAGCGCGACATCCCTAACCTTGCAGAAGATTCAGTACCATTAGGCAAATCGAGTGATGAAAATGTACAATTCAAAATTTGGGGTGAAAAGGCTGCGGGTGATTTTAAATATCTTGACCATGTTGAGCTTGGCAAAAGACTTGATATCCTCGATTTCGGAATAGGCGCAAAAATTTCAGGAAGCGGTTTTCCATTCTACAAAGGCAAAGGGGCAATGCTTGAAAGAGCTTTGATAAACTTCATGCTTGATACCCACAAAACAAACGGGTATACAGAAGTGGGAATGCCATATCTTGTTAACCGTGAATCAATGGAAGCTGCCGAAAAGGTACCCAAATTTGAGGAGGATATGTATCGCACAGAGCCTGATGACCTTTTTGCTATCCCGACCGCAGAGGTACCAATTGTTAACATTCACCGTGATGAAGTTATGGACCTGAAAAACCTTCCGGTGAAATACTGCGGCTACACAGCATGTTTCAGAAGGGAAGCAGGCAGTTATGGCAAAGATACAAAAGGATTTTTACGCGTTCACCAGTTCAATAAAGTTGAGCTCATAAATTTCTGCCTGCCGGAGGAATCATATGCTCAGATGGAAGAAATGCTGGGCCATGCCTGCGGAATACTTGAAGCATTAAATATCCATTACCGTGTTGTGAATGTTTGTACCGGGGATATGGGTTTTGCTGCAAGCAAGCAGTATGATATTGAAGTATGGTCGCCGGCCGAAGATAAATGGCTCGAGGCATCAAGCGTTAGCAACTGCACAGATTTCCAGTCCAGAAGGGCAATGATACGATTTAAACGCGATAAGAAAACAGAATATGTTCATATATTGAACGGGTCCGGCCTTGCGACATCAAGGCTGTATGTTTCCTTGGTAGAATCAAACCAGACTCCGGAAGGGAAAGTTATCATTCCAAAAGTACTGCAACAATATACCGGATTTGATATAATTGGATGATTCTCTGATATTATGAAACCTTAGCCTTAAATTATGACATTTAGCCCGTTTACATTCAGTTGCAAGACTGATAGTATGCGGGTTTTTTATTTACGAAAATTTACAAATTTTATTGTAATTAATGCAGTTTTTTGAGTATTTTACACTGTTTTCAGTGAAACAATTTGATATAAACTAAGTTAAATTCTTAAAGTTCATATAAATAGAGCCAAATTATAATAATAATAAATTGATAAATACATTACGAAACAGGGTACTTTTTCTTCTTATTCTGCTAAGTTCGCTTAATCTGGCTTACAGCCAAACCAATAAAGAAGTCTACAATAAGACAGTTGCTTCTATTGGTTTAATTACTGACAGGACCGGCGCAGTTGCAAGCGGATTCTTCATCAATCCAACTACGTTTGTGACAAATAATCACGTTACCGAAGATCTTGATGTTAGGACCGCCAAGATAAAGATGAAGGATGACCGGGTTTACAGGGTTAAGCGTATTATTAAGGAAGTAAAGCTGTGTGACCTTGCAATTGTTGAAATTACCAAGGAGTGTGATGATATCCTTACACTTGCAGAAGATAATATCAGGAATAATGATGATGTTTATTCTATTGGCAATCCGACCGATGAAGATATGAACATCGATTATTTCCATTTAACCAAGGGCAAGATAAAGAAAATTGATGATGACTCATGGTTCTATGACCAGGATGAGCATTATACCCACGAGGCATATGTGATTCAGCATACAGCTATGATAAGGCCGGGCAACAGCGGCGGCCCTTTGCTGAACAGCCGCGGTGAAGTTGTTGGTATAAATACGTTCTTCTACAGCGATTCAAGTAACTATGCTATACATGTTAATGAGCTTGTTAAGATACTCGAAGCAGGTAATATTGCTTACAATAAGTCGGCAAGTGAAAAAAAAATAACTAAAAAGGAAACCAGGTCGAGAAATATCGGCGAGAGGTTTGAAAATGTGTTCGAGCGCCAGTCTGAAATAGTTGATGAATATTCATATGTTTTCGTTTCTCTTGGTACACTTTATTTTGCCTTTGTATTTTTCGGTACAATAATGATTATTGTGTATCTCACTGCATTCAGAACAGTGAAACGCACTAATTATTAGCACCGAATGAAAAATTACTGGATTACTGTTGGGGCTGTTTTCGGCTTCCTTGGGGTTTCCCTCGGAGCTTTTGGTACCCACCAGCTTAAAACCATTATTTCACCTGAAATGATGGAAATTTACAAAACAGGTATACTCTATCACCTTATCCATGCTGTGATAATTACCGCTATCGGATTCTATTCAAACCCCAAATTCTTCAAATCCGCATTGTTTCTATCCATCGGAATTATACTCTTTTCATTCTCACTTTACATTTACTCAATCACCGGCATAAAAACTTTCGCAATGATAACTCCCTTTGGCGGCGCAAGCTTCCTCCTCGGCTGGCTTATGATGATAATTGCTTCGGTAAAAAGTAATAAATAATTATCTCAAGATAATGAAGATTGTCTTTTCTTTTGTCATTCCCGCGTATGCCTTAGAAACAAGGAGCCGGGAATGACAAAAGGAATAATATCCCCTGTAATAAATCCATCCTCTTAACATCTAAATAATGTAAAACAACAAAAGACTGATTTCATTAAGATTTTATAAATATCTTTGTAAATGAAACATTGCAATAGTTTTAATGAATAAAGACCTTATTTTTAAGGAAGTTCTGGATGAAAATAAAGACAGGATCTACAGGATATGCTGTGCCTATGAACGCAACCCTGATGACCGCGACGACCTCTACCAGGAAATTATTATCAATATATGGAAGAGCCTTGGAAAATTTGAGGGACGCTCAATGATAAGTACTTGGATCTACAGAATAGCCGTAAATACATCCCTTATGCATATAAAGAAGGAAAGCAAACGGAACAGCCTCAACACTGAAATAAACGATAACACGCTTTCAATCCCCGAGACTTCCTATGAAGAAAAAGAAGAGAAGATCGAAAACGGAAGAAAAATTGAGTTGCTGTATAAATGTATTAATTCGCTTCCCTCGCTTGACAGGTTAATAATTTCAATGGTACTCGATGAACTCTCTTACAAAGAAATATCAGAAGTTACCGGGCTCACCGTAAATAATACTGGGGTAAGAGTAAGCCGGATAAAAAAAGAGCTATCACGGCTAATGGAGGAAAAAGAAAATGGAATTTGACGAACTCAAAGATATCTGGAAAGAAAATAAGGCAAAAAATATCTCGATAGAGCCTGCTGAGTACAATGGCCTCATTTCACGGATAAAAAAAGCTGAGAAAAAAGTTATTATAAGATACCTTGTAATGTCGTTCTTCATGGCATTTGCATTCTATGTTTTTATAGGTAAAATCCTGAGTGTAAAACACTATGATGAACTGACATATATTGGTATGTACCTTTTGCTGGCTGCGATGTTATCAGTTTTTATCATGGTATGGAGCACTGTTATTATTCTAAAGAAAAATAATATCAGTAACCCAAGCATCGATTTCCTTAAGAATATCAGCAGGAAATTAAAACGCAGAACTTTAATAAAGAAGATCATTATTCCAATTTATCTGGCGGCAATTACCGTTGGAATAACCCTTGTTTACATTGAAGTGCTTGCCCCTTTTACAATTTATATGCGGATATTTTTGCACATACTGGTATTAATTTTTATATATGGCGTAAGTGTAATTGCCACTAAGCGTGAAAATAGACTCTATGAAAAAACCTATAAGCCCATAGAGCTTAAGATTAATGAACTGCTGAATGAATACAATGAACAGAGATAATTCAGTTACGCCTTGAAAAGTAAACAAAAAAGCCCGGCAACTACCGGGCTTTTGATCAAACTCTTTACCAATATTTTTTACTTTTTGCCAACTTTATCAATCAGCCATTGCGCCATTGCATTAGCTTCCTTCTTCTTTAAGCCCTGGTTAGGCATTGGAGGGAAAGCCGGGTCTATCTTCTGCGGATTGAAAATAAAATCTGCAAGCTTCTGAACGTCGCCGTTATACTTCGGCACTGTCTGCTGGTAAGGCGGTCCTACAAGCTTCTGGTCAAACTTATGACATGCTGAACACTTCTGGTTGAATATAGACTGCGCATCTATACCTGAGGTCTGCATTGTTCTGCCTTTAACTTCTTTTTCCTCTTCAGCGGCAAGCTTCGTAATTTCAATTGTATTTTCATGTATTGCGTTTCCAAATGCGATTTGGTCTTTTATGATATTGAACGTCACAAGAACAAAAACCAGGATGAATACTACTGTTGCTGAGCCTGTATCTGAATTCTTGAACATTGAATAAATAAAATTACCGGCTACCAGAGAAATTATCAGCACAATTACCATGTAATAGAATACCGTGGGTGATTGTGATATCTGCGGCAGGTATGAATAACTTATCATCAGCATCAACGGGAATAATATCCCGGAAGCCAGCGCTATTTTACCTGCGGTATTTTTAACCAGCGAAGCATACGCATCATCCATATCCTTTAAGCCGCCATCCCAGCTGAAGAAATAGAACATTATGGCGCCTCCTGTGATAATTCCCGAGAGCGATACAAGCGCTCCCCAGCTGAAAAGGGTCTGCCATGAAAAGATTATCTGTAAAATGTTTCCAACATGCTCCCATTTATCCGGACTGGATGCCAAAGCCATCGTTCCCGCAAAAATATATGACGCGGCAAGCAGCAGCCACTTCCCTGCAGCCCCTGCTGTTGAGTTTGTACTTATTATATTCTCTTCAAAATCCTTTATTTCCTTTGTTCTCTCGTTCTCTGAATTCAGCGCATCCTTTGATGAAATGCTTTTGAAAGCGTTCATAACGCCTTCGAGCTTAAATGTGCTTCTGTATTTATAAATGAAAACGAATGATAATATGAAGAGTATTACTGCCAGGGCAAGCATTCCGACTGAAATTGTCTTTGCTGTATAAAGCAGTTGGGCATATGCAAAAAAAGTTGATATGGCGGGAATCGTGCCAAGCGCAAGCTCCGCGCTTTTGGTTATCGTCAGCTTCTCAATAATATCCTTTGCGAATCTCAAATATAAGCTGTTGCCTTCTATCTTCCCCTTCTTATTAAAATGGGTGGAAATAAATGTAGCTCCAAGCATCATGCTGATATACGGTATAAAAAGCAGCAGTGATATCGTCAGCATGTACTTAAGCAGCATTACATGATTTTCAGATGGCGGAATTATCAGTTCGTCAAAAAAATTCATTAGAATACTTTAATTAATTTATCAATTGATAAAATCGTTATTAAAAGCAAAGTATAAAAATTAATCGCAATAAATGTGTTCCTTATGTCTTTTCTTTCTGTCTTCTTCCGCAGGAACCGTATTGAAACAAAAATCATCCATACAGAAATTATGCACAGCGCAAAAAAGCTTGGCATATAATTTATATATAGAAATAGCGGTATCATCATCGCTGTCATAACATTTCCAACTAACCACATTACCGTTATCCGTTTAAGCTGCTCAGGTGAAAAGACACGGTTTAGTGTGGGGAAGCCGCCTTTTTCATAATCACTGCCGTAAAGCATGAGCAGAAGCCAGAAGTGCGGTATTTGCCATATAAAGAAATATGCAGCTATCATAATTATCCTGCCATCAAGCAGTTCGCCCCCTGCAGCTACCCACCCTGCTACAGGCGGTAATGCGCCAACAAGCGCCCCGGGAATAATAGCAAACGCTGTCTTACGCTTTAAGGGAGTATATACTCCGTTGTACCAGAGAAATGTAAAAATTCCCACCATAAATGTGGTAAAGTTCGTTGTGAAAAGAAGTACTACTGAACCGCTCACAAGCAGTCCAAGTGAAAAATATAGAGCAAACGCCGGTTCAATTTTTCCCGATGGTATTGGACGGAATTTTGTTCTATCCATAAGCGCATCTGAATCTCTTTCCTGCCAGTGATTTAGTGATGATGAGGCGGCAGCAAGTAAAAATATCCCCGCAATAGCGTAGAACATAGTAAAACTAAGTCCGGGCGCTGCAAGTATATAACCAAGTCCGGTTGTAAATGATACAAGCGCCGTAATTTTGAATTTTGTCAGCTCGCTGAACACGTTCAATATTCCCGTTAATGAGCCCGCAGAACTATTCTGCTGAGCTCTTATTGCCGTACCTGTATTTTCGCTGCTTCTCTTCAAATGGATTTAAATTACTATTATAATACCTGTAACTTGAAACTTGTGACCTTTAACCGTTTTACTTTTCTTTCCTCTTAAGCGAATCCTTCGGATTTACTTTCATGGTGTCCTTCTTATTGCCTGTTGTTTTGGATGAATCAACTTTCAGCTGGGTTGTTTTAATTGAATCTGTTTTCAGTGTACCTGATTTCAATGAATCGGTCTTTACTGAATCAGTTTTTACTACCGAATCGATCTTATTGACCCACTCTAGAAATTCCTTTTCCGGAACAACTTTAACTTTGCCAAGCATGTATGAATGATTCATTCCGCAGTACTCTGCGCATTCTATATCAAACACGCCCACATTGGTTGTGTGAAACCACATATGGTTCGTTCTGCCCGGTATGCAGTCTTCTTTCGTTCTGAATGCAGGGACGTAAAAGCTGTGGTTAACATCTGCTGACTGCAGCTCAAACCTTACATCCTTACCCTGCGGTAAGACGAGGAGTGTATCGCTTGTTTTTTTGTTCTCGTATTCAAAATGCCAGAACCACATTTTACCTGTAACCTTAACAAGCATAGCATTTGGCGGAATATTTCTCATTTCTTTAAAGCCTTCGTATCCGTAAAAGAACATTGCCAGCACAAGAAGTAAAGGAATAACTGTCCATAATACCTCAAGGGTCGTGCTTCCGGTTATTGACTGGTCAGGCTTTGGATTGTTCTTTTCGCTGTATCTGAAAACAAAATATATCATCACGGCGGTTATACCTACTAAAAGTATGACCGATATGGCTACTATGAATATGAACGAATTATCTACTGCTTCTACTATTGGATTCATTTTTATTAACTCTGAAATGTATTACCTGAATGATAGAT
>JBDTNV010000015.1:0-35938 GCA_039933555.1 Ignavibacteria bacterium | reverse complement strand
AAATGAAAACTACAGTATTTTTTTTGCTATTCATCCTAACCACATCCGTATTTTCACAATCTCCTTATACTAACATTCAAATCAGCCAGCAGGGCGGACCGAATGAACCCTCAATTACAATCAACCCGAAAAATACAAATCAATTGGTAGCAGGCGCTAATACAGATAAAGTGTACCGCTCCTCTGATGGCGGGACTACCTGGATAACGAGCACGTTAACCGCAACTTTTACTGTTTGGGGTGACCCGTGCATCATTACAGATACTTTGGGTAATTTTTATTACTTTCACCTTGTTAACGGTGCCGGCTTTATAGATAGAATGGGTGTTAATAAGTCTACAAATGCAGGAGCAAACTGGACTGCGGGTACATATTACCAGTTCAACCCGCCCAAACAGCAGGATAAAGAATGGGCTATCACAGATTTCACACATGGCCCAAGAGGCAACTGGATCTATGTTGCATGGACTGAGTTTGATTCATATGGTGTCTCAAATCCTTCTGACAGCTCAAGAATTTTATTTGCAAGATCAACTGATCAAGGTGCATCATTTACAGGCATCACAAGACTAAGCAAACTTGGCGGCGATTGTGTTGACCAGGATTATACCACAGAAGGAGCAGTTCCGGCAGTTGGTCCAAACGGTGAAGTTTATGTTGGCTGGGCCGGTCCCCAGGGAATTGGCAACTTCAAAATTTTCTTTGATAAATCAACCGATGGCGGCACAACATGGCTTGCCAACGATATAGTTGCCGCAACTCAAAGGGGCGGGTGGGATTACGTTGTAGCCGGAATATACAGGAACAACGGGTTACCAATTACCTGCTGCGATATAAGCAATTCACCTTACCGTGGTAACGTATATATAAATTATACCGATAGTGTCAGCCCGGGTGACCATGATGTTATGGTTGTAAGATCCACCAACGGCGGCACAAACTGGAGCTCACCTATCAGGGTAAACGATGACCCTGCCGGAAAAGAACAGTTCTTTTCATGGATGACAATTGACCAGGTAACAGGTAATATTTATATAGTATTTTATGACAGGCGAAATTATACAAATACACAAACAGATGTTTACCTTGCTACCTCAACAAATGGCGGCACAACATGGTTAAATGAGAGAATAAGCTCTTCACCATTTACTCCGCAATCAAATACATTCTTTGGTGATTACAATAATATTACAGCGCACAATGGTATAATAAGGCCAATTTGGATAAGGCTTCAGGCTGGACAGTTAAGCGTATGGACAGCAATAATAAATATTCCAGTTGGTGTTGTTCAAACAAATACTGAGGTACCTTCAGCATACAAACTAGAGCAAAACTATCCGAATCCGTTTAACCCGATGACAAGAATTGATTTTGATATACCAAATGTAAATGGAAACTCTCAGGATGTATCAATAAAAGTGTATGATATCCTTGGAAACGAAACAGCAATTATTGTAAACGGCAGGCTTGCCCCGGGTTCATACAAATATGAGTGGGATGCCTCTGCTCTGCCGAGCGGTGTTTATTTCTATAAAATGCAGGCAGGTGATTTTTCTGCAACTAAAAAGATGATATTAACTAAATAAATGACTAAAACACTTATCATAATATTAATTATGCTGCCCTCGGTATTATTTTCTCAGTTTAAAAATATTAAGATAAATACTATTAACAATAGTCCCGAAGAAGTTTCAATTGCTATAAACCCAAAGCATCCAAATAACTTTATAGCAGGAGCGAATATAAATAATTATTACTATTCGTTCGATGGCGGTATAAGCTGGGTAAACAAGGAGATCTCTTCTAAAAATAATGGTGTATGGGGTGACCCGGTACTGATATTTGACGCAAACGGTTCAGCTTATTATTTTCACCTTTCCCGCCCTTCTAAAGGCGAATGGATAGATAGGATAGTATGCCAGAAATCAACCGATGGCGGGATGACATATGATGACGACGGCTCATATATAGGTTTAAACCCGCCTAAGAAGCAGGATAAACCATGGGCTTGCGCTGATTTCACCCAAAGCGAGTGGAAAAATAACATTTATGTTACATGGACACAGTTTGACGCTTACGAAAGCAGCAAAGCAGAAGACAGTTCAAACATCATGTTTTCCTTTAGTTCTGATGGCGGCTCTTCGTGGAGCAATGCTAAGATGATCAACCAGATACCGGGCGATTGTATGGATTCATCAAACACTACCGAGGGCGCTGTACCATGCATCGGCCCAAATGGTGAGATATATGTAGGATGGTCAGCCTGGGGCAAACTTTACTTTGATAAGTCAACCGATGGCGGCGCAACATGGCTTGATAACGATATACTTGCCGGCACACAATTTGGCGGCTGGGTCTATGATATTGAAGGATTATACAGGTGCAACGGACTGCCAATTACAGCTTGTGATAACAGTAAATCTGCTTTCAGAGGGAATATTTATATCAATTTTTCTGACCCGAGAAACGGAGTTAATGACGCTGATGTATTTATTGTCAGGTCATCTGATGGCGGTAATTCATGGAGCGACGCAATCAGGGTAAATGATGACCCAATGGGCAACGGCAAGCAGCAGTTTATGAGCTGGATGTCAGTTGACCCTGTTACAGGAGCAATTAATATTATATATTACGATAGAAGAGATTATACTGACACAAAGACAGATGTGTACCTTGCAAGATCTACCGATGGCGGCAGTACATTTGAAAATATGAAAATCTCAGAAGAGCCGTTTATACCTGTTAAGAATTTGTTCTTTGGTGATTATATTGCGGTAGATTCTTATAACGATTTTACAGCCTGTTTATGGCAAAGAGTGGATTCAGGGAAATTAAGCGTAATTTATACAGGTAAAAAATTTTAAATCAGATAATGGCAGAATTATTCAGCGAAGATAAGGGTTACATGGTCACTGCAAGAAAGTGGCGCCCTAAGAATTTTGATGATGTTTCTTCACAGGAGTTCATCACAAAAACACTCAGGAATGCTATCAAGAATAACAGGATATCACATGCATACCTGTTTTCGGGTCCGCGCGGTGTTGGTAAAACTACGGTTGCAAGGCTGCTTGCAATGTCTTTGAACTGTACCGATAAAAAACCTAATGGCGAGCCCTGCAAAGAATGTGATAGCTGCCGGGAAATTTTAAATGATAACAGGAATCACCCGGATGTATTTGAAATTGACGGCGCATCCAACAGGAATATAGAAGATGTTCGTGAACTGAAGGAAAAAGTTAAGTACGGGCCTGTCCGCTCAAAGTAC
Source organism: Ignavibacteria bacterium (assembly GCA_039933555.1). Lineage (GTDB taxonomy): Bacteria > Bacteroidota > Ignavibacteria > Tepidaquicellales > OLB5 > OLB5. The sequence continues at coordinate 32,673 of JBDTNV010000015.1, read as the reverse complement.
AAGATTTTTATAATCGATGAAGTTCATATGTTAACGGGCGCATCTTTTAATGCGCTTTTAAAAACGCTTGAAGAACCGCCGCCGTATGTAGTTTTCATCTTTGCGACAACATCCCCTGAGAAAGTGCCATTAACTATCTTAGGCAGGTGCCAGAAATTTGATTTCAAGAGATTAACAATTGAGGAAATATCCGAGAGGTTAAAGTACATAGCAAAAGAAGAGCATATCAAGGTTGATACAGAATCACTTTTCTTCATATCCAAAAAAGGGGATGGCTCAATGCGTGATGCGCAGGGGCTCTTTGATATGTCCGCCGCTTACTGCGATAACGAAATTACATTTGAGAGATTGAAGTCTTTCTTTAACCTTGCGCAAAGTGATGTATACTTTGATATTTCTGATTTTGTTAAGAACAGGGATGCCAAAGGTTTATTGAATTATTTCGATAGCCTGATGGATAAAGGCTATGACATGCAAATCTTCCTTGACGGGCTTACTGAGCATTACAGGAATTTATTGATATCGTGCTCAACAGGCTCAGCGGAGCTTATAATAGAATCAGAAGCAGTTAAGCAGAAATACACTGAAAATATTCCCAAATTCACACAGCTTGAAATTATTAATTCACTTAAGCTGATATTACAGACGGAATACACATTCAAGTATTCCTCCAATCAACGGACATTAATAGAAGCGCTGTTAGTTGAGCTCATTAAATTTACCGATACCCGCGAAATTTCTCAGATACTCGAGGAGCTTAAGGAATTAAGGTCAGGAAGCAATACAACAGGCAATTCATTCACTCAGAAATCATCAGGCGGTATGAACGCTTCAGTTAAGCCGGCTGCTGAGACAACAATAAAAGTAAATTACAGGCAAACTACATCAGTTTATGATTCTAAACCCGCCGTTAAGATTGATGATACTGCAACAACGCAGATAAATCCAGAAGAAACGCCAAGTGTTGATTTATCCGCAGTTGATGGCGACTTAAACAATCACTGGATTACGATAAAAGACCAGATAAAGTCCGAAAGGAAATGGGTTTACAGCATAATTAAAGATACAACTTTTGAGCAGGATGAGAAAAGCAACCTGCTTATCAGGGTCGATGATACATCATATGAACTCGTTGATGGCTACAAGGATTACCTTGCGGGGAAAATATCAAAGTATTTCGGAGAATCACTTTCAATTGGGCTGGTGAAGAGCTCGGAATTTATTTCAAGCGCGACGAATACAATTTACGATGATGCCCAGGGCAATACAGAGCCAGGTGAGAAGCCTGATAATTTTGATAAAATAAGGTCAATCCTTATAAAAGATTTTCACGCTAAAGAAGTTAACACAAAAGAAGCAGGCTGATGAGCAGGAAAATAAAAACACTTCCTTTGAAGAGAAATTTTCTTGCAATTGAAAAGGAATTTTCGTCATACGATAATTCCAAAGTAGTTATACTCTCAGCCCCATACGAAAAAACCACCTCATACGGCAAAGGAACCGCAAAGGGTCCGGCTGCAATTTTAAAGGCTTCGCATTACGTGGAGTTCTTTGACGAAGAAACAGCTAAAGAGGTTTGCTTTGAGGTTGGTATCGCAGCAATTGAACCCATGAAATTCGGCAAGCATACAGGCAAAAAAGTTCTTGACCTTATTTACAAAAATGTTGATGAGCATATAAAAAACGGAAAGTTTGTCATCACCTTGGGCGGTGAGCACTCAATTTCAACCGCTCCGATAAAAGCGCATTTTGATAACTACCAAAACCTTTCAATTCTGCATTTTGACGCGCATTCTGACCTAAGAGAGCAGTACGAAGGCTCAAAATACTCACACGCATCATTTGCGGCAAGGGTTTCGGAATTTTCAACTGCAATAACACAGGTTGGTATTAGAGCTCAATGTAAAGAGGAATATGAGTTCATCAAAGCAAAAGAGATCAACACTTTCTACGCTTACCAGATGCGAAATGAAGGGTTCAACCATATTCTCATCGAAAAAATTATATCAACTCTAAAAGATAACGTTTACATAACTTTTGACGTGGATTATTTTGACCCATCGATAATGCCTTCAACAGGCACACCAGAGCCTAACGGCTTTTATTGGGATGAAACTACGCGTCTATTGAAGAAAGTATGCGCGGAAAAGAACCTGGTTGGGTTTGATGTTGTTGAATTGGCGCCTCGAAAGAGCTACACTTTCCCTGATTTCTTAACAGCAAAGCTTATCTATAAAATTTTGAACTATAAATTTTAACTTTTCGGCTATGTTCAGTTTAGAACGAATAGACCATGTTGCAATAACTGTCCGTGATATCGGTCTCTCAGCAAAATGGTATATGGAAGTCTTAGGACTGGAGCGATATTTTGAAGAGGCGTGGAACGGTATCCCCACTATGGTTGGTAAAGGCGGTACTTGTTTAGCTCTCTTTAAGGCTAAAGGAGAAAATCCTAACTCCTCTCCCGGATCAGATACTTATAGAATGACACACCTTGCATTTAATGCAGATAGAAAAAATTTTGAAGAAGCACAAAAGAGCTTTAAAGAAAAAGGAATTAATTTCGAGTTTGAAGACCACGATATTTCACACTCCATTTATTTCAAAGATCCTGACGGCCACAGGCTTGAGATAACAACTTATGAAGTATGATGAGAATGAACATATTCTAAAACAAGGGGCTCGAGCCCCTTGTTTACATTACTTCCTATATGAAAAACTGACAATACTTACCAGCTATACCCGTTGGTCTTAAGCCATTCCTTTGCGTCACTATCTCCCAGCCTGGCAGCGATTTGGAAATTTTCAGCAGCTTTATCTCTGTTACTAAGGTAATAGTAAGCAACACCCATATTGTAATATCCATATGTTGAGCCCGGGTTAATTTCCACTCCCTTCTGGAAATCCTTAATTGCCTTATTGTATTCCTTCATTTCGTTGTAAATATATCCCCTGTTAACGAGCGCTTTTTCGTATGATGAATTCAGTTCAATCGCCCTGGTATATTCCTTTATCGCAGTGGAGTAATCATTAAGTTCAGTATAAGCTCTCCCCTTCTGGAAGTGAGCTTCAGCATACGAAGGGTCTGATTCTATTGCTATATTGAACTGCTCAATTGCTCCTGAGAAATTTCTGTTATCATAGAGGGCTATTCCTTTGGCAACAATATTCGACACCGAGGGCTGAAGGACCTTTACCGGCTCAGTTTTTTCAACAATTACAGGTAATTCTGTTTTAACTTCTGCTATTGGTTCTTCTTTCTTGATCTCTGCTATTGGTTCTTCTTTTCTGGTCTCTGCTATCGGTTCTTCCTTTTTGATCTCGGGAACAGTTTCCTCTTTTGTAACTAAAGCTACGGGTTCCTCATTTTTGAGTTCTGCTACCGGTTCTTCCTTCTTAGTTTGGGATATAGGCTCATCATTTTTGACCTCAGGTAATGGTTCTTTCTTAAGCTCTTTGCTTGGAACATCGATCTTGACATCAGCTATTGGTTCTTCCTTCTTAACTTCGGCTAAGCGCTCTTCTTTTTTATTTTCAACTACAAGTTCATTCTTAAGTTCGGGAACGCTTTCTTTTTTTACTTCAACAATTGGTTCTTCTTTTTTTACTTCAACTATAGGCTCTTCTTTTTTTACCTCGGCAATTTGCTCTTCTTTCTTTACTTCCTGAGTAATTTCAGTCTTGTTTTCATTCTTAATTTTAATGAGCTGATCTGACGCATCTGAATATCCGGGATTCAGGTCAATGGTCTTCTGGAAATCATTTGCGGCATTGGTATAGTCCTGCTTTGCAAGGTATGAGTTGCCTCTGAAATAATATGCATCGGCATTTTGCGGGTTCAGCTCAATTGCCTTGGTAAAACTCCCTACTGCTGATGTATAATCCTTCAATTCAATATTTACCTGCCCAAGGTTCATGTATCCCAATTCACTCTTTGGATTCAACTGGACAACCTTTGCAAAATCACTCTTTGCATTGCCAAATTTCTTCAGCTTAAGATAAACGTTAGCCCTATTCCAGTAGGCATTGGTAAATTTTGAGTCAACGCCTACGGCAAGATCATAATAAGCAATTGCCTCGAGGTAATCGTTTGTTTTCTCTGACTCCATGCCGGAATTGAAAAACATTACGGCATCTTTATCCTGTGAATGAAGACAGCCAAGCGGCAGCAAGATCACCGCAGCAATGATCAAAATTGATTTTTTCATAACCTGTTGTGTTGTTTGGCCAAAATTAACAGATATTTGGAAGAAAAACACTACCGAAAATAGCGAATTGTACATAAGAGTCAATTGAGCGAATGATCATAATGAGGGGGGTTGAATCTTATACATTAAGATTGATTTGAAAGAATTTAATAATTAAAAATATTAAACCTTTCAGCATCAAAATTGGACTCTGGAGATCTCTTTATGAGACTATGACAGTTTAATCCGGCAGCTGCCTGATTAGTTTGAACCTATAAAAAAAGCGAGTAATAAATTACTCGCTTTAAATTGCCTGCGATATGAAGCTTTAGCGCAGTATGGCGGAGAGGGAGGTCCCTTCGGGAGAACCCTCGTGGTAGAGGTTGACCCTTATGCCGATTTAGTCCCGCCTTGCGGGATTGGTTTGAGCCGGATTTGTTATCCTAAATAAAAAGACCTAACGGGTTTAGAAACCTGTTAGGTCTAAGTTTTGCAGCGGAGAGGGAGGGATTCGAACCCTCGATAGAGGTTGACCCCCTATGACGGTTTAGCAAACCGTTGGTTTGAGCCACTCACCCACCTCTCCGGAGATATGAATTGGCTCAATAGAATGCAAATTTACTAATATTAAAGCTTTTAATAAAGGGTAAGAATTTGACAGAAAATTTCCCCTATTTTCTAAAATCTACATACATATCCTCAAAATTAAGTATCATTTCGCCGAACTCGCCCATGTAATCCTGCCCAAGATTGCCGAAAAATGACTTATCGTGGTCTTTGATATTTTCAGCCAGCAGGCTAATATCTTCAAGTTTGAACTTTGAGCTCCCCACCTTAAATAGTTTATTATCCAGCTTGAATCCTTTTACTTTCACCGTGCCGCCTGCCCCGCCAAACTCAATTTCTTCCATTTTGTAATTTTTATCAATATCTGCCTTATTGCGAGTATAGTATGATGAATACAGCAGTGTTCTTTTTGCGCCCGTATCGAAAGTAAAAGCGAGTGAATCTTTACCGTCTACAACTTCAATAACGGGTATGAAGCCATCGACCAGCAGGTTGCCAAGCCCGGTCGTGGTTTTTTGTTTCGGGACAAATATTTCTTTTTCCTTTATATGGATTTCCTTCATTTCCTTAATTACAGGGAGACCTATAATTCCATCTATGACATACAATCCGCCTGCGAAGGAAAGTGATTCATCAGGCATAACAAGAAACAAAACATTTTTGAATTTCATACTGCCTATTTCAAAGAGCGGTGCATAAGCAAGCTGTGATGTTATCATTGTGCCTGTAACAGAGCCAACCTGTATCTTACCCGGCAGCTTGACCAGCTTCATTTTCTCTGCGTATGTATCGTTAACGACCGAAAAATTTGCGCCTGTATCAAAAATAAAATCCTCTTCAACTCCCCCGCACTTTACGGGAATATTGATAAGTCCCGCCATATATCTTGATACTTTGATACGCGAATCTCCGGTTATCTCAACTGACTGCTCCTGTAGCTCCTTAGCTGCCTGCCAAATAACAAGCGAGTTTTTCATATCATCTTTTTCGGTGGAATCAAGCAAGCCGAAATAATTATTGATTATTGTTTCGGTGCAAATAACCGCATCTTTATAATTGAACATGTTTACTGAGTTCTTCATCTTGGTTTCATAAAGCTGCATTACCAGTGAATCATGAAATGAACCCTTGTACTTATCAAGCAAAACGGAAACTAATTCATTTGATTCTTCATTCCTGTTCCTCAGGTTAAGGACGAGCGCGTTTATATATAACTTCTCCCCGTCATTTAGTTCACTGTTATCATAGTTTTCGATAAGCTTAAAATAATCCTTATTCTGATTCAGCTTCAGTAATTGGTCAAATTTATCACCCGATAAAATACTGCCTGTTATGAAAACCATAATTACAATTGAGAGTTTCATTGTTTTATTAATTTGTTTCTGTACAAATATAATATATTGAGTAAAGGTAAATATTGTATAAATACGACATGCGGCTAAATCAGTTTTATTCAAGCAGCTTTTCATGTGAAATTTTCTTCTGCCTGCTTTCAAATCTTGTGGGCAGCATTCCAAGGAACTCTTTGAATTCCCTATAGTAGTGTGACTGGTCATAATAACCTGATTCCACCAAAGTATCAAAATGCCTGAAGTTATTCCTGACGAGTTTCCTTGTAACCTTATGGAATCTCACAATTCTCGAGAATTCCTTTGGCGAGAGCCCTGTTCTTTTGATGAAATTCCTCTGGAATTGCCTCTGGCTAATAGCGAGTGTTGAGTAAATCTCCTCAAGCTTAAGCGTGCCGCCTGATGAAACAATCTTATCTATTATTAGGGTTATTTCATCATGCACAATTCCGATTTTATTCAGATAAGGAGCAATAAAATCTGAAATTGCGGAGATTTTTTTTCTTAAAGTTACGGCTTCATATAATTTCAGCTTAAGAAGCTCTATAGCATCGGGGGAAATGTGTTTATAAAGATTAATTTTATTATTTAGGGTATCCTTTGGCTTAACACCCTTTAACAATGATACATAATGAGGAAAAAAACGAAATCCGAAGGTAATTTGGTTTGAGAAATTTTCAAACGGGAAGTTGCAGGTATTAGGTCCGGTTATATATAACCGCAGTTGGTTTGTTTTTAGAGGAAATATCAGGATAAACGACGCAGTATAATCAGGGATAATGTTATAGCTCAGCTTATCAAGAAGAGAATCTGAAGATTCAAACACCCAAATTTTTTCAACAGCGCCTGAGAGTTTAACAGGCGGTTTAAATTCAGAATACTTGTATTTTGCTTTAACGGATGGTTTTTTCATCATTCTAAATTAGCAATATCATCCAACAATAAAAAACTAATTTAAAATATCAGGTACAAACATTATTTTATGAGTACCATTTTCAGCGTCTCAACGTGTGAGCCTGCCTTTAGATTTGCAAAATAAATACCGTTGGGATATGAAGATGTTTACAGATGGTTTAAAAAGCAGGAATGCGGAAGATTGTAACGGTAAAGAATGTGAACCGATCTTAGGAGTAACGGCAAGGATTTGAATCAGCCGGGATAGAGGGATTAGTAATCTTCAAAATCACCGCATACGACCAATTCCATTTCAGGTTTATGGAAATTACAAATTGATTCCTCAATTTTTTGAAGCAGCTCCATTACCTTAGGATCTACCTTGCGCGGGTGATCATAGGCATCAAATTCTTTTTTTAAGTTCCGCGAAATTCTTTTCAAGTTCAAGTAGAAATGTCATTTTATCCATTTTTAAAATTTGTAAAAATCTCCGGGTTAATAATTTCAATCATATCATCACAAGAGTTAAGAAACAAATATTCACTGTATCATTAAAAGTGGGGACAATTAATCAGGAATAACGCAACCTGCTTTGATAATTACTCCCCCGGAAATTAATTTTATATTCCGTTCCACCTAATGGCTTAAGCTCAATTCTGCCATCAAGCTGTTTCACAAGCATATCTATTAAATGCATCCCAAAGTTCAGCGAGTGTCCGTTTACAACAGTCATAGGGATGCCGATACCATCATCAAAATAATTAAGCTCATACTCACCCGCGGCATTTTTTAATAAAGTCATCTCGATGATACCTTTTCTGCCGGCCGGGAAACCATGTTTAAGGGAATTTGTAACAAGTTCATTAACCAGCAGCCCAAAAGGTACTGCGGTTTCAATTGTGAAAAAGATCTTCTCGGCATTAACTTTGATCCTTACATGGTCAACTTGTTCATTGTATGTTGTAAGCAGCTGGCTAGAAAGGCCCATCAGGTAATCATCCATATTAATACTTGAAAGGTCGCTTGATTTGTAGAGTAGCTGATGTATCAGCGCCATTGATCTAACCCTGTTCTGGCTGATAGTAAGCTGGTTTTTAAGCTTAAGATCATTAACAGAATTGGACTGAAGGCTAAGAAGGCTGATCACAATCTGTAGGTTATTCTTAACGCGGTGATGAATTTCCTTCAGCATTATTTCTTTTTCAAGAAGGCTTTTTGCAAGCATTTCGTTGATCTGTTTCTCTGAGGTGACATCATCTTTAATTGCAATAAAATTCGTTATCTGGTCATTTTCATCAACAACCGGGGTGATCTTAATTCTTTCCCAGTACAGCTGCCCTGATTTCTTCTTATTTCTTAATTCGCCTTCCCAAACTTTACCTGTTAAAATGGTAGTCCATAGGTCTTTATAAGTTTCAGCAGAGGTTTCACCTGAGCTTAACAGCCTGGGGTTACCGTTTATTATTTCGTCCTTATTATAACCGGTAAGGTCAGCAAATTTCTTGTTAACATATTCAATATTACCGTCAATATCTGTTATTACAACTGTATTTGAAGACTGCTCAACAGCTGCAGTAAGCCTGCTTATTTTTTTTTCATTTTCAATTCTCGCCGTAACATCACGCGAGATAATTACTACATTATTATTGTGCGGAACATTAAAATTTGTGCCGGTAGATTCCAGGTAAGAGTAAGTTCCATCAGCTTTTCTGAACCGGAACAGGGTTATTATGGAAGTTCCCGGATTTTTAAAACCCGTTTCAAACTCACTAATAACTTTCTTAACATCATCTTTATGAATAAAGCTAAAGGCATTCATGCCTATTAATTCATCTTTTTTATAGCCAAGGGTTAACTCAATAGATTCACTTTCATATAATATTATGCCTTCAGGGCTTAAAACAGTTATAATATCAGTTGAAAGATTTATAAGCGTTTTAAGAACCTCGTCAGAAATTTCAACAACTTTTGAGCCGGTACTTGTATTTTTGACTGCATTTCCATTAACCAGCACAAGCTCCGTTTCAATTGCGGTTTGACTGTTGTTAATGTTAAACTCTGCTAATGTTTCATGCGATAACTGCATCTTCTGTTTTGTTTGTTCTTTCATTTAATATCTCGTAAACCTTTTCAAATTCCATAGCTTTATCAAAAAAATGCATTGCTCCAAGACTTTTGCATCTATCTTTGTAATATTGATAATTTAGATTTGAAAGCACTATTATATAAGGTTTTATTTCAAATTTCGAAATTTCTTCAAGAACTTTTATCCCGTGTCCGAATTTAAGCGATATATCCAGAATAATGTAATCGGGTTTCATTTCCGTAATCATCCTTACAGCATTATAACCATCTGATACACTGGCCATAACTCTGATATTTTCAAGCGGTTCAAGCAATCTTGTCAGTTTTTGAACCACCAGGTCGGAATCTTCGATAATTAGTATGTTGTAGGGCATTAAATAATTAATTTCTTACAACAAATATATCCTTAATTTGGGTAAATTTGTAAGTGTATATTGTGTGATATGCGTGTAGTAAAAACTATTACATGCGGAATAAATAATTATTTGTTAATTAATCAATTAAGTTGTTGTGCATAGCATACTGCGTAAGCTCTACATTTGAAATTATGCTCATTTTCTCTAGTATCCTTGCGCGGTAGGTATTTACAGTATGAACGCTGATAGAAAGTTCTGTAGCGATATCAACCGCTTTTATGCCTGAGGCGATCTTAATGAATACTTCGTACTCCCTATCTGATAATTTTTCATGAGGCAATTTATCTGAATCTTCAGATAATATATCAACCAGTTTTTCCGCGAGCGCTTTGCTTACATACTTCCTGCCTGTAAGTATTGTTCTGATTGCTTTAACCAGCTCATCCGGCGCGCTTTCTTTTGTAAGGTATCCTGAAGCGCCTGCTTTGAGTGCGCGAATCGCAAACCTGTCTTCAGGGTGCATGCTGAGTATTAATATCCTGAATTGTTTCTTCATGGCCTTAAGGTCTTTTAAGATATCAAGTCCGCTTTTGCCCGGCATTGATATATCCATAATTACTACGTTGGGCTCAAGCTCTTTTATCAGCCTCAGGGCTTCTGTTGCGTTAGAAGCTTCACCGACAATCTTCATATCCGTCTCATCCTGGATGGTCTTCTTTATGCCTTCCCTCAGAAATGCATGGTCATCTGCAATTACTATTCTGATTATTTCTTCACTCATTTAATATAGGTATTATTATTATATAGGTATTTTTCTTATATTGGTATTGTAATATTCAAAATTGTCCCTTTATCCTTAGACCCGTTTATAGAGATCTTACCACCCACTGAGAAGGCTCTTTCTTTTATACCCACCAGTCCTAAAGATTTTGTGTTTTCCATTTCTTCTTTGGTAATTCCCCTGCCATTATCTTCAATGGAAAGATAAATAAATTTTTCAGCTAATTTAAGACCGATTTTTGACCTTGTTGCCCCCGAATGCCTTGCAACATTGGTCAGTGATTCCTGCACAATTCTGAAAATTGTTGTATCAAGGTCACGATTAAAATCAAATTCAGATAAACCCGTGGAAACGATACAATCAATACCTGTTCTGTTAGTAAACTCTTCAGCATGCCACTCAATTGCCTCTTTTAATCCAAGCTTATCCAGAATATCCGGCCTTAGTTCACGAGCAATTCTTCTGACAGAATTAATAGTCTGGTCTGTTATTTCAGACATTGACCTCAGCCCGCTGTTAATTTCATCCCAATCAGGCTCGGTTTTTGCTTTTTCTATTTTCCTGGAAAGATAAGCGATATCCATTTTAAGAGCGGTCAGTTCCTGTCCTAGCTGGTCATGTATCTCTCTTGATATCAATGTTCTTTCTTCTTCTCTGATAGTCTGCAAATGAGCCGCTAATGCATGCAGGCTTTTATTCGTTTCTGTAATTTTTTCTTCAGATATCTTATTTGAAGCTGCTATTTCGGCTTCAAGTTTTTCCCTTTGCTTCTCACGTCTGCTTATCGCCAAATAAAGGAGTAAAGATGTTATGATTATGAAAAAAAATCCTTTATACAATTCTAACATCGGAATCTGGTCTGAACCTTTTGTAATTAATAATACAGCCTGCCCTGATACTGCTATCCATAAAATACCAAATATCAGGTATGCTATGGTGATAAAAAGAGCTGATGATTTAATCTTATTTTTATTATCGGGTTTCAACTGAGCTTTTCAAAAGAAATTTCCGCAATTAATTTGAAATTGCAGCACTGAAGTAAAAATTTACTATTGCTGTTGCAAAATAGAATTAAGGAATTCGTTCATTAGTTGTTCAGGAATATTATAAGTTATGGCTGTTTAATAAGAACCAGGATTTTCTTTGTAATTGTAATATAATTAATATATTAAAAATATTATATGCCATACAGGAAAAACGTGAGTATTTACAAAAGAAAATGCTCATTTAGCCTGAATCGCAATATGAATACGGTTTAGCTATTCATTAAATCTTCAATTTCGTCCGCTTCAACAGGAATCTTAGCCATAAAATCCACATTTCCATTTTCTGTGATAAGGATATCATTTTCAATTCTTATGCCTATTTTTTCTTCCCTTATATATATTCCCGGTTCACAAGTTAAAACCATACCCGCCTTCATAGGCTCATCAAATATTCCTACATCATGAACTCCCAGGCCCAGAAAATGAGAAACATCATGCGGATAATATTTTTTAAATTCAGGTGATTTGTTTTTCAGGTCTTTTACATCATCGGGCTTTACAAGCTTAAGATCAATTAACTCTTTTGCTATTAATTCTCTTGTTACTATTAAAAGATCTTTTACAGATTTACCGGGCCTTATTTCCTTAATTGTACCTTTCATCGCTCTTAGCACAGCATTATAAACCTGCTTTTGCCTTGGCGTAAATTTACCATTTACCGGAATTGTTCTCGTCATATCTGCATTATAGTTTGCATATCCGGCAGCTATATCCAGCAGCAGAACATCGCCATCGGCGCATTTATCATCATTCTTTACATAATGTAAAAAGCATGAATTTTCTCCTGTGGCAATAATAGGTTCATAATCGGCAAAACCCGAACCCTGCCGTATGAATTCATGAGCCAGCTCGGCCTGAATTTCATATTCCATAACACCGGGCTTTACAAATTTGAGAAGTCTCCTGAACCCATCACCTGTTATATCACATGCTTTTTGCAGCAGCTCAGCTTCGGTTTTGGATTTAATGACCCGCAGGCTGTATATTAGGGGTGAAATCCTTTTGTAGGAATGCAGCGGGTAATTTTTTCTACAGCGTTTAATAAATCTCAGGTCCCTGTTTTCAACAGTATTAGATGCCCTGTCATGGTCATTGGTATTAAGATAAACAATATCAGTATTACACATCAGGTCATGGAAAATATTTTCAAACTTTGAAAGGTCGTGAACAGTCTTTATCCCTGAAATTTCCGAGGCGCCCTCGGGTGAGAGTTTTTTCCCTTCCCAAACTTCGAGCTCGGGGTTAAAATCTCTTATAAAAAGCATTTCCATTTTATCCTCATCCTTATCACCCGGATTCAAAAGAAGTATAGTTTCTTCCTGATTAATTCCCGTCAAATAAAAAAGGTCGCTGTTCTGATGGAATTTCATGGTACCATCAGCGTTTGAAGGAAGTATATCATTGGAATTGATCACTGCAAGTGAACCGGTATCCATTAAGGATATCAGGTTTTTATGGTTAGAAGTAAAAAATGAGTTATTTATTTTCGGATTCAGCATAGTTTATAATATTTAGATTCACATTTAAAATTTATTTTAAAAGCATTTTATTCATATGAATTCATTCATAAAGATTTATCAGTTTGAATGAATTTGCAGTTAATTTTCATTACTTCTTTCTTTGTAATCCGCGCTCCTGAAATGAATCCTGAATTCACTTCCTCCCTTAAAAACAATTTCTATCATTCCATCAAGCTGTTTCACAAGAGTATCAACCAGCTTCAGTCCAAAGGAGGTTGAGTTTTCAAAATCTATTTTTTCAGTAAAGCCGATACCGTCATCCCTTATCAATAGCCAGTATTCATTGTTAAACTCATCGTATGCGGCGCTTATAAAAATATTTCCGCTCCTGCCTTCGGGGAATGCATGTTTTAATGAATTGGAAACAAGCTCGTTAATTATTAATCCGGCAGGAATTGCATTATCAATAGACATAATCATTTTAGTAACATCGATCCTGATCTTGACCCTGTCTTCGAGTATTCCGTATGAATGCTGCAAATGCGTTGTCACGGTCTCAATGTATTCCTTGAAATCAATGTGAGCAAGGTCTTTTGCCTGGTACAATTTCTGATGAATTAATGACATTGACTGCACCCGGTTCTGGCTTTCCCTGAATAACTGTTTTATCTTCTCATCTTTTACATAGCCTGACTGCAGCTTAAGAAGGCTGGTAACAATTTGTAAATTATTTTTAACCCTGTGATGAATTTCTTTAAGCAGAATATCTTTTTCTTTTAATGACCTTTTTATTGATTCATCTGTTTTTTTCTTTTCGGTAATATTCCGCTGAACACCCCATATACTTGTCAAAAGGTCATCTTCTATTACGCCTGAAATATTAACAACAAAATTTCTTTCTCTGCCCTCAGGGTCAAATTCCGAAACTTCATCATCTATTACGTTGTAATCGCTCATGATAAATTTCAGAATTCTCGATGGCACATCCCTATTTTGATATTTAAGGTAATTGATATTTTTCCCGAGTATATCTTCAGGCTTTTCATCATACATTCTGGCAAAAACGTCATTGCACTCCGCAATAAAAACGGATTCTTTAATTAACTGAACCTGTTCATCAGCGGCCAGTTTAATTGAGACAGGTCTGTTGAATTCCATTCTGAAAATGCCTTCTGAGCTTTGTTTAACAAAATTTCTGTATTTCTCTTCGCTCAGTCTAATCTTATCCTGATTCTTTTTGCTTTCGGTGATATCAACTGCAATACCAAGTACTGCCTTTTTACCGTTAAAATCTATTACCCTTGCACTGTAGCTTAGCCATTTTTGCTCTTTACTTTTTGTATATATTTTCATTTCATAATTATCAGGAACCATTTCTCCTAAAAGCCTCTTTTGACCTCTTTCCTTTGCAATATCCATATAATCATCATGGATCAGGTCCCAAAAATTCTTTTTTAAGATCTCATCTGTCTTGTAGCCTGTGATTTTTTCAGAATAAGGGTTAGCATACACAAATTTATTATCCTGAAAAATAACCACCTGAGCCGGCATTGATTCTGCAACCGCGCGGAACTTTTCTTCACTTAAGCGGATCTTTTCATCGGAAGATTTTCGCTCAGTCATATCCCGCTGAATACCAAGGTAACCAATAAAATTACTCTGATTATCGTACAGACAGTAATAGTCACCTTCTATGAATACCTTACTTCCGTCAGGTCGTGGGTAATACTCACTGATATGAGAGTGCCCCTCATTTAGAAATTTGATCCATCTTTGCTTTGCTTCTTTAATTGTATTTTTGAAATATCCTTCAGCTGATGTTTTCAACACATCTTCTATGGTCATACCAAATTGCTCTGCCAGCGGCCCATTGGCGCGGGTAACCCTGGTATTCTTGATAATTTTTTCAAGCAGCTCATTGTTATTCTTGTTTTTTATCCATTTTACAGGAGGATCAATTTTCGCAATAAAAATCCCGTCCAAGGATTGCTGAAAGAAAGCATCAAGATACTGTTTGGATTCACTTAAGATATCTTCGTAATTCTTCTGCTTATTAATATTCAGATATATCTGGTTTACTGCAGCAATTGAGCCATCAGGGGCTATATCCGCAAAATGATAGCTATCCAGCCAAATCACCTCTTTGTTTTTATTTTTTATCCTGTAAACAAGGTTCTTAACGCCTTTGCAGCCCGAAGATATCCATTTGGAGTATCCGTTGATCAATTCATCCCTGTCATCGGGATGTATCATATGCTGGTATTCTTCGTTTGAAAGGTCGTTAAATTCCTTAAGTGTATAACCGGATTGCTTTACAAATTCATCATTTACAAATTCATACTTATTGGTTTTTACAATAAGCCTTGTTATTGAAAACGGCGTGTTTTTTACAAGGTTTTTATACTTGGCTTCACTTTCTTTCAACGCTTTTTCGTATTCAATCCCTTTGGTTTTTTCTGTAAAAATAGCAAGGACGCTCTCATCAGTATACTTTATGAATTTTGTGTTATAAGTATACTTATGCTCGTTTACCTTTATTATATGTTCAAGATTCTGCTCGGTGCCCGATTCAAGAACCTGCTGAGTCAAATGAAAAAACTTAGAGCCGGTTTTGCCGTGAAATAATTTTCTTACATCATTATTCAGAAAATATTCAGTGCTGAGGTTAAGTTCATTTGACTTGTTATTAGTTTCTGTAATTATTCCTTTTGAATTTATTATGAAAGTTAAACCGGGCAGCGAACTGAAGAGAATTGAATTCATCTTATTTGTTTTCCTAAGGTTCTCTTCGCTTTCACTAAGCTTATTTTCAGTTTCAAATCTGAATAATGCCATCCTTATGCAGGAATTAAGGTCCCTGTCATTCAAAGGCTTCAGCAGGAATCCATAAGGATTTGTTGATTTGGACCTTTCAATAGTGTCATCATCATAATGCGCAGTTAAATAAATAACGGGAATTTTTCTCTGAATATTTATTAACCTTGCCGTTTCAATACCATCGAGCTCACCCTTTAAAATAATATCCATTAAAATAATGTCAGGGTTTGTTTTGTTTATCAATTTTAAAGCATCTTCGCCACGGTTTTTAATGCCAACCACTTCATAGTTCAACTTTTCAAGTTTATTCTTGATATCTAAAGCAGTGATAGCTTCATCTTCTACTATAAAGATCTTTGCAATTGGCATTCAAAGATCCTTTCAATAATACTTATTTTAATTACGCGCATTTTCGGTTAAAATATTGCCTGAATAACAAAATTACTTACATTTTTCGATAAAAAAACCCAATTAATTTATATTCTAAGGTATTGCTGCAGAAAAATGGAAGAGAATCATAAAAAAACCCGCCAAAAAATGACGGGTTTTAGATGGAGCTGGCAAAGGGACTCGAACCCCCGACCTGCGCATTACAAGTGCGCTGCTCTACCAACTGAGCTACGCCAGCATTAAATAAACAGATTACAAACATAAAAATTTAATCAAAAACCTTCAATGCTGAAAAAATTACATTTTCTCTTCCAATTTAAGGAATTTTTCGAGGCTCAATAACGCTTTTCCTCTGTGTGATATCCTGTTTTTTATCTCTGGTCCAAGCTCTGCAAATGTTTGGGTGTAACCATTTGGAACAAATAAAGGGTCATAACCGAAGCCTTTTTCACCTTTTGGACGGGTAAGGATAATTCCCTCACATACTCCATCAAAAAATCTTTCGCTTAAACCGTCATAAAGGCAAATAACGCACTTAAAAGCCGCAGTACGCTTTTTTGTTTCAATATCTTTAAGCTCTTTTAGAAGCTTATCATTGTTTTTCTTATCTGTTGCATTTTCGCCGGAATATCTTGCTGAATATATTCCCGGAGCGCCATTTAGATAGTCAACTTCAAGTCCTGAATCATCTGCTATTACAGGTATTTTTACAATATTGAAAATTGACCTGGCTTTTAGAAGGGCATTTTCTTCGAATGAATTCCCGGTTTCTTCGATATCAGGCATTTCGTGAGCATCCAGAAGAGAAAAAATTTCGTATTCCATTTCACCAAGGAATGATTTTATCTCACTCAACTTTCCTTTATTTTTAGAAGCAATAAATATCTTTTTCATCTGAAGTTTTATGCAAACGATTCTTTATACTGTAGCTGGTAAAGTTTTGAATATATACCGCCAAGCTCAAGCAGCTGCTGGTGAGTCCCCGTTTCACGGATCTCACCTTTGTGCATAACTATTATCTTATCGCACTTTTGTATTGTAGAAAGCCTGTGAGCAATAATTATCGAAGTTCTGCCTTCCATGAGTTTATCAATAGCGTTTTGTATCAGGATCTCTGAATTTGTATCAACGCTTGATGTAGCTTCATCAAGTATAAGTATTTTGGGGTCATAAGCAAGAGCCCTTGCAAAAGTTATAAGCTGCCTTTGCCCCTGCGATAAAGTGACACCCCTTTCCTTAACATTTTGCCCATACCCCAAAGGAAGCTTCGAAATAAAATTATCAATGCCAATAATTGAAGCGGCTTCTCTTATTTTGGCTTCGGGAATTTCTGCATTATTCAGGCTGATATTATTTGATATTGAATCGGAAAACAGGAAGATATCCTGCACAACAAGACCAATATTTTTTCTCAGGTCATGCTGCCTCACATCTTTGATGTTAATACCATCAATTGTAATTTCACCTTTTTGCGTATCATAAAATCTTAACAGAAGATTCATTATCGAAGACTTCCCTGCACCGGTTGCCCCGACAAATGCAACTTTTTCTCCCTGGTTAATATTAAATGAAATATCCTTTAATACATAATCCTGCTTAATATACGCAAATGAAACATTTTTGAATTCAATTATTCCTTTGCAGTCTTTAAGTTCAATAGGCTTTTCAGGGTCAGCAATAACAGCTTTTCTATCCAGCAGCTTAAATATCCGCTCAGATGAAGCCATTGCAGTCTGCATAATATTATACTTTTCCGAAAGGTCCCTGATGGGCCGGAAGAACATTTCAGAGTACTGAATGAATGAGATTAATATACCAATTGTCAGGACACCCTCCATAGCTTTGCCGCCGCCATACCATATTATTAAAGCTCCTGATATTGCGCCAATAAGCTCTACAATCGGGAAAAAGACTGAGTAATAATAAACCGATTTCTTGTTTGCCTTTGTGTGGTCGTAGTTTATTTTCTTGAAATCATCGAGTGTCTGTTTTTCTTTGCTGAATATTTTGACTATCATTATCCCGCTGATATGCTCCTGCAGAAATGCGTTCATTTTTGCGAGATAAAACCTTACATCACGGAAAGCTGTCCTTACTTTTTTCCTGAAAATTACGGTTGCATATATTAATGGAATTACCACAGAAAGAGCGATAAGTGTAAGCTGCCAGCTTAAGCTGAACATGAAAAATAAAATACCGCCAATAATAAATATATCAGCAAACACCATAACAATACCGCTTGAAAACATTTCGTTTAGTACTTCTATATCGTTTGTAAGCCTGGTAACAAGCCTGCCTACGGGATTCTTATCAAAGAAGCTCATGGAAAGCTTCTGGATGTGCTCAAAGAGCTCCATTCTAAGGTCAAATATTGTTTTCTGTCCAATCCACTGGGTTAGATAGGTCATGGTGTATTGAAGGAGTCCCTGGAAAATAAGGGTTGCAAGCAGGATAAGTATAATATTCCTTAATCCTGCGGCATCTTTATTTACTATGTAGTTATCAATTGCTATTTTTGTCAGGTAAGGGCGAACAGTGCTTAAGAGCGCGACCCCAACTGTTAAAATAATAGCAATAATAACCCACTTATTATAAGGCTTTAGATACCTTATAAGCCGTTTCATCAGGCGCGCGTCATATGCCTTGCCTAATATCTCTTCCTGTTCATTTTCATCAGGCTCGTTAATATTTTTACTTTTCTCTTCTGCCATTATTATAAATTTATCAAAGGTCTTTCAATTCTTCTTCAAGAAGCTGTTTAAAATAAATATCAGCGTAAATACCTTCTTTTTGAATCAGTGATTCATGTGTTCCTTCTTCAGCTATTGAGCCGTCTTTCAGGACTATGATCCTATCTGCATTCTTTAGAGTGGAAACCCTGTGGCTGATAAGTACAGTTGTCCTGCCGTTCATAACTTCTTTTAATCCCCTTAGAATTTCTTCTTCAGTATAAGTATCAACAGCAGAAAAAGCATCATCTAAAATCATTATCTTTGGATTTGCAAGTATAGCCCTTGCAATTGATGTTCGCTGCTTCTGTCCGCCGGAAAGATTTATTCCGCGCTCTCCCAGCATAGTATCAAATCGCTTTGGGAATTTATCAACATCTTTATAAATTTGAGATATTTTGGCTGCTGCGATCACTTTATCTTTATCAAAGCTGTTTTCAGCATACGCTATGTTGTTTTCTATACTCTCAGAAAATAGAAATGTCTCCTGCGGAACGTATCCGATTGATGTTCTAAGTTCGTTGAGCGTATAGTCCTTGACATTTTTGCCGTCAATCAGTATTTCACCTTCTTCAACATCAAAGAGCCTGGATATCAGGTTTACAAAAGTAGTTTTACCCGAACCCGTATGTCCCAAAATACCAATCGTTTCGCCTGCCTTTAATTTTATGTTTATGTTCTTTAATACATACGGGAAATTACTGTGATACCTGAAACTTAGATTTTTAAACTCTATTTCACCTTTTAAAATACTTTGAGCTGAGGAATTTTGATTCAAATCAACATGACAAGCCTTAGGATTATCTATTTTGGGAATACTGTCAAAAACTTCGGTTAATCGTTTCATAGAAGCTTCTGCGCGCTGGGTTAAATTAATTATCCAGCCTAAGGAAATTATAGGCCATGTTAGCAAACCAAGATATATTATAAAAGCAGTCAGCTGCCCTATGGTTAGCTCTCCGTTAATTATTTTATTACCACCGGCATAAAGCACTATTATTACCGAAAATCCGGTTAACAGGAACATTATAGGATATGAAAAAGACTGTACCTTGGCAAGCTCAAGGTTCTTCTTCATATAACTTTCCGAAATTTTTGTAAAGCCGCGGGTTTCTGAATCTTCCCTCACGTATGCTTTTACAACCTTTATACCTGAAAGATTTTCCTGGGCTTTGGTTGTCAGATCAGAGAATTGTTCCTGTACCTGTTCAAATTTGTAATTTATACTTTTTCCTATTCTGTAAACCACATAAGATATGAGCGGAATTGGTACAATTGCAATTAAGGTAAGCTCTGTATTGAACGAGAACATAAGCGAAATAGCCATTGTGAAATTGATCAGGGTCTCAAAAGTGTACATAATTCCGGGTCCAAGGAAATTCCTTACTGCTGAAATATCATTTGTGGCAAGAGCCATAATTTCACCGGTTGGATGAAAATGGAAATACTGCTGGTCCTGAATAATTATCTGCTCAAGGAAATCATTTCTCAGGTCATTTTCAATTTCACGGGATACGATTATTATGGTTTGTCTTGTGATATAGAGGAAAAAACCGCTCATAATTGCAAAACCAACTGTCATCAATGCATATTTGTAAAGGGCAGTGCCTTCTGTATGGTTCTTTATCTGGTCAATTGCTTTTGAAATTACAAAAGGTATCAGGTTAGTAAAAACCGCGCTTAAAGTAATGACAATTAACCCTATTGTCAGGGTCTTTCTGTATTTCTTCAGGTATGGTACAAGGCGTCTTAGATAAGTCATAACTGCAAATTTATCTTAAAAGTAAAAATTTTGCTATACCAAAATACAAATACTATCCGGATTAAAGCTTCTATAACAGAAAAACCCCGCATAAATAGCGGGGTTTAATCCAATTAGATAGAACTTTAGCCTCAACCGTTGTTTTTACTTTATCAGTATCATTTTCCTGGTTTGAGAAAATTCCGTTGTACTAAGCCTGTAGAAATAGATTCCGCTTGGAATATTATCAGAACTAAAATCAATTTCATAATTACCGGCCTGCATATCCTCATTCAAAAGCGATTTTACCAACCTTCCCAGTTCATCAAAGACCTCAATTTTGGCAACGCCTTGTTTGGGAAGCTGGAATTTAATTTTTGTTGAGGGATTGAATGGATTTGGATAGTTCTGCATTAAGTTATAGCTTAATGGTATTTCATTATTCACAGGCTGAATTCCGGTAACTCCGTTTGTAAGATCATATTTAAACGCGCGGTATGTTAAGACGCCGGTAGAAAATGATATTTCAAGCGCCTTGCTTCCGTCAGGCCTCACTTCTGTAAGTGTAGGGTTTGTAGCACCCCAGCTTACCAAAGTATTTCCGTTATCAAGCCTTTGGGAAAATCCCATAGCGGAACCAAAAATTGAAGGGTTATTGCTGTACTCCCAGAATTTTGTTGCTGTCATATTATTTTCATCCAGAATATATTCTACAGATCTGGAAATTTGTGATGGATGATAATTCCCGTTATCAAACATTATGATGTGACCGTTTGGCAGCCTTCTTATTCCATGCTGGTAAGAAAATTTTTGAGGATCGTTCGTAAAATTGAACTGATTATTCTTCCCGCCAAGGCGCCATATTGTACTTGCATTTGACCTGTTTATCTTCGTGATCTCATCAAGATGTCTGGAGGACAAAAGGATATTACCATCGTTATCCAGCTCAAGCGCATTGCCGTGTACATAGTCAATATCCATGGTAAGTAAATTCTCATGTGTAGCGTCGGTAATCTGGATATGGTCCCAGCTCCTCCACTGGAATATTACATTTTTATTTTCATCAATTTCCTGGATGATCAACCCCGTAACTAACGCATTTGGATTTCCGCCGGCAATTACTAAGCTCATATCTACATGCTCTTTATCATAGCTCATAAGTAATGCGTGATGATTAGGTAAGACCCTTAATTCATGTAGATCGGTGAAATAACCGTTACCGGTATAAAAGCTGTCAATTAAAGTATAGGATGAATCCAATTCATAGTACTTCCCTCCAACCCTGTTAAAATAAGTAAAATTCCCGTTTGGCTGCCTGTCGAAATTAAATATCTGGCCTGACATTTGCCTTGAAAACACGGGTGTGCCGTCGTTTTTGATGATTAGCAGATATGGTGTATTGGGAATTTGTACATCAAATACGATATTACTCAGCAACAGTATGCCAGTTGCCGCATTATCATTATACGTCACTGTAATTTGCGGAAATAGCGGCGGATCATCTGATTGAGAATTATTTTTTAACATTCCGGAAACTACATTCTCCGGAAATTCATTAACCAGACCCTGCAATGGATTTACCGGTATTTCAGCTGACTTTATGTTAAACGAAATCTCACATGGTTCAATTTTTGTACCTGATGAGTATTTTATCCGGGATGAAAAACTTACTGTAACTTTCTCCCCGTTAATAAAATTAAGTTCAGGCTTGATTATATAAGTATTGCTGCTGCTTAATTTAGTAATTGTAAAATCATAATTTTGGTGTATACTCCCCGAAATGTTTATAGCATTTAACCTGAATAAACTTTCATCGTTGAGAGGTTCTGAAGTACGAAAGGTAATACTGGTCTGTTTGTTAATTAATTCTGCGCCCGGCAAGGGGTCAATGTAACTGAATAGACCGTTTGAAGATAGATCTTTTGAATTTGTAAAAACTGCTGTGGCGAGAAAACAAACGAGAAGCAGTAATATTTTTTTCATTTGTAAGTATAATTTTTTAGATTATATAAATATCATATAAAACTAACATTATTATAGCTTTAGAGCAATAACAATTTTACGTGAAAAGTTACTTGTTCACGTTAATTAATTATTTAAGATTTGAAATTGAAAATGAATAATATACTAGGGATTAGAGGTGAATTTAGGACAATTTTATACCTTTAATAGTAATAAATAAAACATTTGTAGGAATACTCCTACAGCGAATTAGAATAAATTCTATTTATACCGGTTTAAGCAAATACAAATCTGAAGCAGGCAGAAAAATATTTCATTATTTTATCAAAACCATTTTCCTTGTTTCAGCATACGAGCCGGATTCCAGTTTATAATAATATACACCGCTGGGATAAACTGATGCATCCCATTCTGCTGCATAACTTCCAGGCTGCAATTCTTTGTTTACCAAAGTTACGACTTCTTTACCCAATGCATCGTAAATTGTAAGCTTTACTAATCCGAATACCGGAATTCGAAATCCGAAATGTGTTTCGGGGTTGAACGGATTTGGGTAATTTTGAAGTAATGCGTAACTATCAGGAATTGCGGTAGTCGTTGGTTCAATTTCAGAAACAAAGCAATTACATTTGGTTATTCCGCCATTTGAGCGAACCGCCCAAATTGTTGATGTATTTCTGGCTACTGCCATGTGTCTGTAATTACCGGCAGGCGCGGTATAATCAATTAACCAACCCTGACCCATAAATTCTCTGTAAATATTAGCATCATTTCTTACAATCCAGTTATAACCGGAGATTAAATCTGTGGCTACCGGGATTGGGAATAAAACAAAACCACCAAAATTTCCGGTACCAGGTGCCGTTTGTGTTACCCAGTTTAACCCTCCGTTACTGGTTCTCATTAAAGCTGTTCCGCCTGTTAGACCATCCAATGCAGGAAAAGCCACATGGAAACCAATTGCATATGAATTTACTTCGGGTGAAGTTGACTGGACGGCCCAGTTCTGTCCAAAATTTGATGAGAAATAAATTCTGCTGTTATTTGTGCCGAACCAGAGCAGTGTATCTAAACCGCTAAAAGAATATGCCCCCATACTGCTGACGTAAACTGAGTTATTCCAACCTGCTTCAGTTCCAGCCTGGGGCAGGAATCTCCCCGTTGAATCCCAGTTTATGCCGCCATTGGTTGTTTTCCATAAAGACCACCTGCCACCAACCGGATCTCCCTGCAAAAAACCTGTATTTGGTAATGTTCTTCTGAAAACCATGCCATTGATAAATCCGTTTGGCTGACTGAAAACCTGTACCCAGTTCACTCCGGCATTTGATGTCCGCCAAACCCATGTATCGGTTCCAAGATATCCTGCGACGAGTGCGGTGTTTGCATCAAACCCCCAAATATTAATTAACGAAACGGTGTTGGGGATTCCACCGCCGCTTACATTTATCCAGTTAGTTCCAGCGTTAGTTGTCCTAAGAACTGTTCCGCTGTAACCGCATACCCATGCTTCATTTCCCAGAGGAGAAACCGAAGTCAGCTGCACTGTTACACCGGAGGTCTGCTCATTCCAGTATTGAGGCTGAGAGAATAAGGAAATTTGGATGGATGAGATAATAAATACAATTATTATATAGATTATCTTCATTTTGATTTAGTTATTTTATTTTATCAATACCATTTTCTTTGTTTCAGCAAATGAACCTGCCTGAAGTTTGTAATAATATACTCCGCTTGGGTATTTCGATGCATCCCAATCAACCTCATAACTTCCCGGCTGTAATTCTTTGTTCATAAGTATCTCAACTTCCTTGCCAAGAGCATCATAGATTGTAAGTTTTGCTAATCCGTATTCAGCAATCTTGAATTCAAAATGCGTTGTTGGATTGAACGGGTTCGGGTAGTTTTGAGACAGCTCAAATTTTTCGGGAATTTCTGAGCTGATCTGATTAATGCCTACAACAGTTGATGTATCACCGTATAAAATTCCATTTACGATACAGCCAATTAATGTTGAATTATTTGAGCACACTATACTTCCATAACCTGAAGTAATTATACCTATTCCATCGGCATAACTCCTGCCATAACCTGTTTCAAATTGAGTTTCTGAGAACACTTTCGTTTTTCTTGAAATTCCGAAGACAATTTGGCTGGATGTGTCATTACAAATGTATTTATATTGAGATATACCACAATTATTTTTTACTGTATCACCTTGCCCGGCGTTCAAACTATCCTGTAATATTTCAAATGGAGAATTTGAACAGCCAATAGCAGAATATCTATAAACATTGCCATTAATACTATCCACACGCAATGAATCATAAATTGCTGAACTTACACATCCGTTCCAGCAATTGCCTGTAAATGAATCTCGCCGGAAAACATAGTACATCTTTGAATTTATCACTATTGATGAAATGATTTCGTAACGATAGATCATATTACAATTACAAGCCATACCTATAGCAGAACAGTTATACACCCATACATTCCCAACCTGTAACGGCATGTATTTTGCAGCGGTCGAATCCCACGAAAAAGTGTTTTCAATATTCCCAAAAAGAATCAGCACAGGAAATATTAATAAGAATAATTTTTTCATAAGCTATGAATTTATTATTTAATTAAAACCATTTTCTTTGTTTCAGTAAATGCGCCACTTTCAAGTTTATAATAATACACCCCACTAGTGTAGGCCGATGCGTCCCAATCAGCTTCATAGCTTCCAGACTGCAATTCTATGTTTACAAGTATGGCAACTTCCTTGCCAAGTGCATCATAAATTGTGAGTTTTACCAATCCGAAATCGGCTATCCGAAATCCGAAATGTGTACTTGGGTTGAATGGGTTGGGGTAGTTTTGAGATAATTCAAAATTTCGGGGGATCTCTGAGCTGATCTGATTTATCCCGACAAATGTATTGGTATCACCATATAAAACTCCGTCAATTATACATCCTCTGAGAGTGTAAATCAGTGGATTCATTTCCCCATATCCGCTTTGTGTTAATCCAAGGTATTTTGAATATGTTCTTAAAAAACCTGCCGGCCCGCTGTTCCAGTTAAAGTTCAGGTCAACAGTCTGAACACCCCAACGTACGTTATTAACAACAGACAAAAGCTTTCTTTTATGTAAAGTATCATTGGGGCACATTCTGCTTAAGTCGTTAATTCCTGAAGCCAGACTATCCATTATATAAACGTTTGAGCTGCCGCAGGCATTAAGAGCAAAATTTATCAGTTTGCCATCAGATGAGTCTACCCTGAACCAATTGCCGTTTTGTACTGAAGGGAAAAAATGTTCGGAATTGCTCAAACAATAAAATGTATGTCCGCCAATTACAGTATCCCGCTGAACGATACTTTTGAAATAAACCGGTGGGGCATATGGCGGCCAGCCGCCCGTACGAACATAAGTCCACACATTCCCTATCTTCAATGGCATAAATTTTGTTGAAACAGTATCTGCCGAAGAATAGCCCGCATAGAATAAATTCAAAAGCAGTATAATTGTTAGAATTCTTTTCATGCTGTGCTCCTATTTTATTAAAACCATTTTCTTTGTTTCAGTAAAACTGCCGCTTTCGAGCTTATAATAATACACACTGCTTGGATAAGCTGATGCATCCCAATCAGCTTCATAACTTCCAGGCTGCAATTCTATGTTTACAAGTATCGCAACTTCCTTGCCAAGTGCATCATAAATTGTGAGTTTTACCAATCCGAATTCCTTAATCCGAAATCCGATATGCGTTGTTGGATTGAACGGGTTTGGATAGTTTTGGGAAAGAGAAAATTCAGATGGAATTTCAGAAGATATCTGGTTTAAACCAACAACAAAACCGGTATCTCCGTAAACAATGCCGTTTAAAACGCAACCAAGCAATTCCGTAAAACCATTACAGCCAACCGCATAACAATTAGTTCGAATCAGTCCTATCCCTTTAAGATAAGTTCTGGTCCATCCTCCTTCAAATCCCAGAACACTGAAAACTCTTGCCTGCCTGCTTGAACCAAAGAAAGTAATATTATTAGTATCTGAACAAACATAAGTAAGATACCAGAGCGGCGGCTGGCAGTATACTCTTATTGTATCATTTTTTTTTGCCTTTAAGCTATCCAGCATTAATTCATTTGCGGTTATACAACCTGCCCCGGGGGCATACCTTAAAACTTTGCCGGAAGCAGTATCAACCCTCATCAGTGAATCATACGGCAAAAATCCCGTGATGCATGGACGAGGACATGAAATGATCTGGTAAGATACCTGGTTTTGGAAATACGTCTTTCCGTTATAAACATTTGTACCCGTTACTTTTACACGAATCTTTAAACTGCAATAACAAGGCGGAGCACCGAATGCGGAATGCTGGTAAATCCAAACATTTCCAACCTGAAGAGGTAAATAATCAGCAATATTTCCATTTTGTGAAAAAATATTAGAAGCTAAAAATAACAAAGCTAAAAAAACTAATTTATATTTATCAGGTTTCATTTTTTTAAATTTCTATATATTAAAAATATGTTCACAAACATATATTAATTACCGGAGTTATTTTATCAAAACCATTTTCTTTGTTTCTGAAAAACTGCCACTTTCAAACTTATAATAATACACACCGCTTGGATAGGCCGATGCATTCCAATCAGCCTCATAGCTTCCCGGCCGCAATTGTTCATTTACCAGCACAGCAACTTCATGGCCGAGTATATCATACACAGAGAGGAATGTCAGTGCTGATGATGTTCTGCTGATATTAAATTTTATTTTTGTAACCGGGTTGAACGGGTTTGGATAGTTTTGCTGCAATTGAAATTTTTTGGGGATTTCAGTGCTGATCTGATTTATTCCAACTAACATTGATGTATCACCATATACTACTCCATCAATTACACATCCAAGTAATTCAATGCCCCATAGATTTTGTCCCGAACCACCATATCCTGAAATAATTCCAAACCCTCTAGCATATAAATTCCCGGAATTACCTGCGTTTTGATAAATAATATGTTTTGTCCTCATCGAAATACCAAACTTGATCCTGATGTTAGTATCTATACACCTATTAATATCTGCACCGCAGTTTCTTTTTGCAGTATCATTTAAACGAGTAGCCAGGCTGTCTGTCATTTTTTCGTTCAAAGACCAGGGACACCCATTGCCGGTTGATTGTTGATATACATTTGCAT
Source organism: Ignavibacteria bacterium (assembly GCA_039933555.1). Taxonomy (GTDB): domain Bacteria; phylum Bacteroidota; class Ignavibacteria; order Tepidaquicellales; family OLB5; genus OLB5. The sequence continues at coordinate 5,114 of JBDTNV010000015.1, read as the reverse complement.
TATTTGAATCTATTCGTATATAATTATTATCGATATAATAATATTTATGACCGTTGGATATTACCGTAGAACTCAAGCTTTTCTTCAACTTATAGGAAGAACCAAATGAACTGCTGAATTGATACACCCAAACGTTCCCTGCTTTTAATGGATAATAATTACATGCATCAACTTGAGCATAGTTTATGTCAAACTGCGAGGATATTGTTAATATAAACAATAAAATAATTTTTTTCATAATAATATTCTTATTTTATTAAAACCATTTTTTTAGTTTCTGTCACCCTGAGCGGAGTCGAAGGGTCAGAAACTTCCAGCTTATAATAATACACACCACTTGGATATGCTGATGCATCCCAATCTGCTTCATAACTTCCGGGATGCAATTCACTTTTGACCAATGTTTGCACTTCCTTGCCAAGTGCATCATAAATTGTGAGTTTTACCAATCCAAATTTCGCAATCCGAAATCCGAAATGTGTTGTTGGGTTGAACGGGTTTGGATAGTTTTGCAGAAGATCAAAATTACCCGGTATAATTCTTTCCGTGTTTTCAATGCCTGAAATCGTACCATACTGTATGCCGTTGATAATACAACCTAGCAGCTGATCTTTATGCCCATTTTGGAAACACCTGAACATAGAAGTAACACCAATTCCGTTAAGTATATAGTACTCATTGGTGCCATTCCCGGAAACTGTAATTTTTTTGCAACTTCCAGAGTGCCCAGCAAAATTTCCCTGAAAGGTATCAGCTACAGTACAATATGAATCAAAAAAATCAAGCCGGATTCCGTAATAATGGTCATTTTTCCTGGCAAGCAAACTATCCAGCATTTGATCAAAAGCACCATTATACCTGAATACATTCATTGTAACAGAATCTATTCTTTCTTTGTAACCATTTGAAAACACATAATACTTCTTGTTGTTTATTATTGCCTCTCCAGTTATAGTAATTGTATATTCAGTAGGATTAGGAAGCTGATTGCACATATTGTTACCATACTGAATTCTTTGATAATGCCAGGCATTTCCTATCTGTAACGGGTAAAATTTTGCAATAGTAGAATCCCAGGAAAATAAATAAGTGATATTAAAACAAAGAGTATATATCAAATAAATAATTATATTTATTTTTTTCATTATAAATCTCCTATTTGATTAAAACCATTTTTCTTGTTTCAGTAAAACTGCCGCTTTCGAGCTTATAATAATACACCCCACTTGGGTAAGCTGATGCATCCCAGTCAGTTTCATAACTTCCGGGCTGCAACTCACTGTTGACCAATGTTTGGACTTCTTTTCCAAGAGCATCGTAAATTGTTAATTGCGTTAACACACCCCGTCCTTCGGACACCCCTCGTGAGAGGGGAATTTGGAATTTGATCTTTGTTGTTGGGTTAAACGGATTGGGATAATTTTGGGATAATTCTAACTTCGAAGGAATTTCCGAACTAGTTTGGTTTGCACCGACAACAAAAGGCATGGCTGTATCTCCATATACTGTTCCGTTTACAACTCTGCCAATTAAAGTTTGCTGACTTGTACCCTGTAAGCCACTTTGATTTGAATAATAATAATTATCGTACAGACCAACTTGATATTCATATTCCCTTTTCAATCTTCCCGGTGACCAAATAGTTTGAAAACTGTCGAACTTCTTTCTGATAGTAGTATCAACACATATATAATAATATGGGCTTGGAACGCAATTAACCTTAACAGTATCACTTAATCTACAGCTTAAACTATCCAATAATGTTTCCCCATTACAGCCAGTACTTGGGTTATAATAAAATATCTTTCCACTAACTGAATCAATCCTTATGGTGTTATAATTTCCCACATAAAAAGGGAACATAAATGGACTAAAGCTGCATGTTCCTGAAATCAACAGCAATTGGCTCGTATAAGTATAATACTGCTTTCCCGAATATGTTACAGTATCTGTGATAGTAACTTTCAATCTAAAAACAGATTGGCAACTAGAGGGAGGGTGGGCTCTCCATTCGGCGCAATTATATATGAAAATATTTCCAATCTTTAAATTTAAATATTCATTATAATTCATTGATTGTAACGATAGAATATTAAACATTATTACAATAAAAAATATTATCTTTTTCATAATTTTAGGATTATTATTTAATTAAAATTATTTTTTTCGTTTCAGCATACGGGCCGGTTTCCAATCTGTAATAATACACACCGCTTGGGTATTCCGTTGCATCCCAATCTGTTTCATAGCTTCCGGGCTGCAACTCTTTGTTAACCAATGTTTTGACCTCTTTACCCAATAAATCGTGAATTGTTAACTTCACCAATCCGAATTCCGCGATCCGAAAACCGATATGCGTTGTTGGGTTAAACGGGTTTGGATAGTTTTGGGAAAGTTCAAATTTATCGGGAATTTCAGTACCAATTTGATTTATTCCTAAAATTACAGTAGTATCACCTCTTAAGATCCCATTAATAACACACCCTCTAAGTGTTTTCGATGAAGTTGACATTACATATTGGGCTATTTCAAAAACCGGCCCGATACCCTTGCCATATTGATGATTATCACCTCCTTCAAAATATGTTGAATAACTGTACATTTTTGTAGGATATGTATTATTAAAGATATTATATGTATTAATACTATATCTATACCAATTTCCCGAACCTGCACATCCGATATTCGTGGAATCGTTTAAAGATGAATTTAAGCTGTCAACCAGACAATCATTTGAATCATTATTATTAATAGTGAGGAAATACAAATTGCCATTTAACGAATCAATTCGCATATAATTGTATCCTGTATAATGTTGGTTACCGTAAAAAATATAAGTATCCCGTTTAAATCTATAATATAAATGATCATTTATTACCTGCGTGCTGATGATTATAGCCGTTTCATAACCGGGTCCGGGGCTGAAATTGTTGTAAACATACCAAGTCCATTTATTGCCAACATCCATTGGATAATATTGAAAAGTTGTGGAGTCAACGGGCATTGAGTCAATGGTTGAAGTAATTATAACCAATAAAAAGATTATTCTTTTCATAAAATTTATTTTATTAAAACCATTTTTCTTGTTTCTGTAAAACTACCACTTTCAAGTTTATAATAATACACACCGCTTGGGTAAGTTGATGCATCCCAATGAGCTTCATAACTCCCGGGCTGCAATTGTTCATTTATCAGTATCGCAACTTCCTTGCCAAGTGCATCATAAATTGTAAGTTTTACCAATCCGAAATCGGCTATCCGAAATCCGAAATGTGTACTTGGGTTGAAAGGATTTGGATAGTTTTGTGATAGTTCAAAATTTTCGGGGATGTCGAAGCTGATATTATTTAATCCTACTATAATTGAAGTATCGCCATATAAAATACCATCTATTACACATCCTCTTAATGAATCTACACACCAGCTGTTTGCTCCGAACGAGTTATACCTATAAACGCCAATACCCCGGCAGAATGTTAATTCAACAAAAATATCATTAATAAAATGCTTTGACTTAAACGGGATATTAAAAGCAGTAATAGTAGAAGTATCTGTGCAAATTATATTTGAAAGGCTGCATTTAGATGTATCACCTTTTTGCGAAAGAAGGCTGTCTAATATTAATTCACTGCCATAGCAGCCCAAACCGGGTGAGTAAATATTCATGTTCGATGAATCAATCCTTAAAAGTGACGGCAATAAATAGCAAACCGTATTCCCTGTGACGTTTATTATAGTTTTCTGTAATCTGAAATATTTTCTCCCTAAAGTATCAGTTATTCCGTTGATTTTATATTTAACATAAGATACTACATCAGGGCCCCGGGCAGGGGAATGCATTACACTATAGTAAACCCATACATTCCCTACCTGCAATGGCATGTACTTAGCTGCGGTTGAAACCCATGCATACGTATCCGATGTATTACCATAAAGGGCAATGCCTAGTAAAATGATGACAAGGAATTTCATCTCACCTCCTGTTATTGTGATTAACTAAATATAATCATTAATTTAAAAATTTATCATTCTATATTAGGGCACTAAAGGAACCATTGACTTACAAAAGTTATTATATTATTTTAGCACTCACAGTTGGCGAGTGCTAACTAATACCTAACAATCATATATTCATAAATATCAATAATTTAGGAGGATTCTAAAAAATGAAATTAACACCACTTGGAGACAGGGTCATTGTAAAACCTAAAGCTCCCGAAGAAGTTACAAAAGGCGGCATTATTTTACCCGATACAGCTCAGGAAAAACCTATGGAAGGCGAAATAATCGCAGTAGGTAATGGCAAAACAGATGATGCAGGCAAGAAAGTTGCTATGGATCTTAAAGTCGGCGATAAAGTCTTATACGGCAAATACAGCGGCACAGAAGTTAAGCTTAATGATGAAGAGTTTTGATCATGCGCGAAAGCGATGTTTACGCTGTTATAGGATAACACCCAACTAAAGAAAATTAAAAGGAGACTAAAATAATATGTCAGCAAAATTAATTCATTTCGATACCGAGGCCAGAAGCGCCTTAAAAAAAGGTGTCGATAAATTAGCAAACGCCGTAAAGGTCACTCTTGGACCAAAAGGCAGAAACGTTGTAATAGATAAAAAATTCGGTACACCAACAGTTACTAAAGATGGTGTTACAGTTGCAAAAGAAGTTGAGCTTGAAGACCCCATCGAGAACATGGGCGCGCAGATGGTAAAAGAAGTTGCTTCCAAGACCAGTGATGTTGCCGGTGATGGTACTACAACAGCTACCGTTTTAGCACAGGCTATTTATGCAGAAGGCGTAAAGAACGTTACAGCAGGCGCAAATCCAATGGATCTGAAGCGCGGTATCGATCTTGCAGTAGCAAATATAGTTGAAGGTTTGAAAAAACTCAGCAAAAATATTGATAAAACCAGCAAGACAGAAATTGCACAGGTTGGATCAATTTCAGCAAATAACGATAAGTTAATTGGTGAGCTTATCGCAGACGCTATGATGAAGGTCGGCACCGATGGCGTTATAACAGTTGAAGAAGCTAAAGGAACAGATACAACAGTTGATATAGTTGAAGGTATGCAGTTTGATAGAGGTTACCTCTCACCATACTTTGTAAC
>JBDTNV010000014.1:0-36747 GCA_039933555.1 Ignavibacteria bacterium | reverse complement strand
GTAGCGCGTACGGGGATCGAACCCGTACTCTCCGCCTTGAGAGGGCGGCGTGTTAACCAATTACACCAACGCGCCTTAACACTCTAAGTTATATACTTAACAATAAAATATAATCAATAATTTTTTTAAATCTTAAAACAAATGGTAACACATTAGTAACCCATTACCAAACATACTACAAATATATGATTTCTTATTGAAATCTAATAGAGTTAAATTTCAATCTATAACGTCAATAATAACTTTTAAACTAAAGTAAATAAGTTATTCCTTACATAGTTCTCTCTTCATACAATTAAGCTTAAGAAAGATAAAGGAACTAACCCAACAGGACGAAATATACTATAAAGGTCATAGTTGCTGCAATTTATTCATTTCCCGATAGAGCCAGTATAAAAGCGGGAATTGGGTATAAAAAAAGGGATGCTATATTTAGTATCCCTTTATGCACTTAAATAAGACAAAGTGGTATTATTTTACAGTTATTTCCGTTGAAGGGCTTGAATAGCCAATTAACGTTCCGTTTGAACTTATCTGCCACTGGAAATTATATATACCCGGCTTTTTTGGAGCGGTAATTGTAAACTGGAATACTCCTGCTCCGTTAACTACATCTTCACTCGGCTGCATTTTGATTTTGTCAACTCCCCAAACATTATTGTTTTCGGGATTCATTCTTGTATCAACATACACTAATTCAATGGTATTGTTGACCCATGAAGTTGAATTTGACATTTTGAATTTCACAGTAACATTTTGGGATGTTCCCGGTTCCATTAGTTGATTTACTGATTGTGATGCAAATTTTGCACATAAGACGTCTTCCAGACAATTCTGCGAATATGCTGCGTGCGAAAAAAAGAAAACCGTAATTAGTGCTGAAAATGCTATAATAGTTTTTTGAACTTTATTCAAGGCTACTCCATTTAGATTAATAAATAAATTATTTATTTATTAATCTAATCTACACAGAGTTAACGCATCAATCAACTATACTAAGGGATGATAAGGGGACTACTCCTGACGGATGAGAGATAATAGTGTATATGCCGGCATCAATCATTGCATTCGCAAATTCATATAATATCACCCCTGTCTTAACCAAAATAATATTCAGCTTTACGCGGAACCCGTATTGCCATTCTTTTTTTCCAGGTTTTTTTGCGTATGACAAATTGTTAATTTGTTGATATACAAAATTACTATATTCTTGTAAGATTATTAGTCGGGAATGCCGTTTTCGTGTTGAAATAACCTTGAGAGGGCGGTGTGTTAACCAATTACACCAACGCGCCAAAATAGTTTGAGCTAAAACTCTTTAAAAGTTAATTATTATACAAAAATAACTAATAATTCATTTTAATACTATAAACAAAGGAATTGGGCTTTAGGATAATAACGGACGTAAATTGCTGCTGTGCAAGAGGCTAATTAGTAATTATGTTCTCAAATCTTTTGCTCAAAACCAAAGGAAGTGATTCATCATACTCTTTTTTATAATATTTTACCAATTGAGTGTACCTGGCTTTTGTGATTTGCGGTTTATTTAGCTTCACCGTTGAATTAATAATATACTCATAGCATGTTAGGTTTAAAAGATCATATTTCAATAGATTCTCTGAATAATGCAATGCACCGTCATAATTCTCATCCGCGAAAAGAAGCTTAATTAATTCTTCACTTATTGGAACAAAATAAGACTTGTATTTGGTTCTCAATTATTCGCACCAGGTTTCATAGTTGCCTTCCATAAAGTCTCTTTTATAGATCTCAATAGCCTGCTTTTAACCCGACAACAAATTTCAAAATAGATGTCTCAAAATATTCTTTTGTGAAGCTAGTAATCTTCGATATACTTGGAAATGAAAAAGAAGTATTGCTAAATAAGAACATGAACCCCGGAAGGTATGAAGTCACGTGGACTGCCTCGGAATTTACAAGCGGGATATATTTTTACAGCATATCGATGGGTGATTTTTCAGCTACAGGGAAAATGATGTTGATAAAATAGCTGAGCTATTTTATCAACCTTGTTTCTAAAGCTAACGAAATATTTCATTAAAAATTTTGTCCGGCTTTAAGATAAAACCGGTTAACAAATCGAAATCCTTACAAAAATTTCTCATTTTATACAATTTATTTAGAACTTTGCAAAATTTACCTGCAAACCTTCTGGCTGTTAGAAATGAGTTCTAAAAAAGATTTTTTTATAGATCTGTTTGTAATCATTTTAATATAACTATATTTGTAACGTTAAATATTAATTCACAACCATTTAAGGAGGCAAAAATGGAGTTCGCGGGAAAGAAAATTGCGACAAAGGAAATACTTATCCTGCTTACGGGTGTAATATGTGCAGTAGTATTGTTTTACGTAATGATGGGACTCTTCAGAGCTGAAATTACTAAAGAACCATATGTAAATTTTGATCAAAATGATACTGACTCAAACCGAATAGAACTTACATTACAAATAACAAATATAGATCCGGTTAAAGGAGACGTTCAGATAAGGGTAAACCCGGAACCTGTTGGCAATTTATCCTTGGATAGTGTAACGCTGAATAAAGATATTACAATATTTACAAACAGCAACAGCGGGAAGAACGAATTTAATTTCAAGAAGGGTAGCAGGATAAATCCATTTGAAGTTAGTGTTGATATGTATGACGGATTCCTGATGGAATATCCTTATGATAAACACAAAGCATTTATAAGCCTGTATGTTGTTACGCCTGAAAAAGACTCAAATGGTGTAATCGAAAATAAGGAAGTGGATATAGTTAAGGAGACCAATTTCCTTGCTTCTATACAGGGATACCGTGTATCAACGGCAAATGAAATCGAATCATCGGGAGGTTATACCGGTCTGGAAATATATCTGGAAAGAACTTCAGCGGTAAAGATGTTTTCACAATTTATCATGATACTGTTCTGGCTTATAACTATAAGTATTTCATTGGTGGTATTTTCAATTGTATTCAGAAACCGGAAAGTTGAATATTCTATGTTCGCATTCCTTTCGGCAATGTTATTTGCCATGCCGGCATTAAGGGGAGTTCAGCCTTTTGTTCCAACTATTGGATGTCTTTCTGATTATGCTGCATTTTTCTGGGCAGAAGGTGTTATAGCAGCAAGCTTGCTTGTAATGGTATTTACATGGTTAAAACGCCCGGGTCCAAAACAAAGCTAAAAACCAAAATAATGTTGTTTAACGTAAAAGGGATTTCATTAGAAATCCCTTTTGTGTATAAATTAAAAAAGTATGTTTTCTAAATTCTAATTCTCGCGTCAAGTATTGTGCATTGTTCCTTTTCGTCAAAAAATACAAATGGGTTCAGGTCAATTTCTTTGAATTCCGGAAAATCATTGCTTAATTGTGAAAGCCTGAGCAAACTTTCCTTTATATACTCAATATTGACAGCCTTTCTTCCTCTAATGCCCTTGAGCATTTCAAAACTTTTGATCGATCTTATCATATAGAAGGCTTCTATATCGTTGATTGGAACCAGCTTAAAATTAACATCCTTGAAAACTTCAACAAATATTCCGCCTAAGCCGAACATTATCATACTGCCTGCCTTCTCGTCATGAGTAATACCCAAAATAGTTTCAACTCCTCCTGATAAATAAGGCTGTATCATGAATTTTTCCAACTGGTTTAACGCATTGTGACTCTTTAGCTTTGCAATTATTTTGTCTGCAGCCCTTAAAAGCTCATCAGCATTGTGAATGTCAACTTCTACGCCGCCTAGATCGGATTTATGTACCAGTTTGTTCCCGACAGCTTTTAATACAACAGGATATTTTATCTTATCTGAGATCTGAATGAGATCGAAAACATTCTTTGCAAATAATGATCTAATTATTGGCAATCCATAAGCTTCCAGAATACCGGACACTTCTTCTGAGCTTAAGTATATGTTCTTTTGATCGCGGTATTTACACAGAATTGATCTTATCGCTTCTTTATCTGCATCAAATTCCAAATATGAACCTTCAGTCCTGTCTTTCCATCTATTGTATGCAACCATTCTGGAAATTACCCGTGCAGCGTTTTCGGGGAACCTGTATAAGGGCGGATGAACCGGGTTGCTTTCTTTTAACTTAGGTATTATATCATCCTGAGACATTAAAACTAACATTACGGTTTTTTCTGTACTTTTTACAGCATTGCAAACAGCTGAAGCAATTACCAAAGTATCAAGCATAAGCGGTGGTCCTACCACAATAATTAATGAATCAACATTTCTGTCCTGAAGCATAATTATTGCTGCCTTTGCATACATTTCAGAATCTGCTGAGGGCAGCAGGTCTACTGGATTAAGCAGAGATGCTTCCTGCGGAGCTAATTTCTTTAACTTATTTTTGGTCTTTTCGGAAAGTTCTGGAACAACTAAACCATTATTTGAACATTCATCAACAGCTAATATTGCCGGGCCGCCTGCATTTGTTAATATGCCTACTCTGTTACCGGCCGGAAGATTAGTCATATCAAATGCCCTGGCAATATCAAACATTTCATCGGTTGTGTTAACTCTAATTACGCCGCTTTGCTCAATAAATGCATCTACAACGGCATCACTGCTTGCAAGTGCTCCTGTATGAGAAGAAGCTGCTTTCATTCCCGCAGTTGTACGCGCTGATTTGATCGCTATTACGGGTTTAGTTTTGGTAATTTCCCGGGTAAGCTCCATAAATTGTCTTGGATTACCAAAAGATTCCAAATATAAGGTAATAACTTTAATATCATCATTATGCCACCAGTATTCCAGAACAGTATTCCCGGAAATATCAGCTTTATTGCCAATACTTATGAATTGGGCCAGCCCGATATCATTTTGCTGAACGGTCTTAAGTATAGCCGCTCCAAGAGCTCCGCTTTGTGAAATAAAACCAATGCCCCCTGCAATTGGCGTACCCTGAACAAATGTGCAGTTCAGTTTGACCTCAGGATTTGTATTGATTAAACCCATACAATTTGGTCCTACCAAACGCATTTTATACTTCTTTATTTTTGCTGTAAGTTCAGCTTCTCTCTTAGCGCCTTCAACGCCTGTTTCTTTAAAACCGGCAGTAATGACTACAACTGTGCTGATTTTCTTTTTGTGGCATTCATTAATTGTATTAAGAACAAATTCCCCTGGCACCATAATAACGGCGAGATCAATATTATCTTTTATTGAGAGAACATCCGGGTATGATTTGATACTGTGAACTGAAGAAGCCTTGGGATTAACAGGATAAATACTTCCTTTATATCCATAATTTATAAGGTTATTAACAAGCGCGTAGCTTAAACTGCTTTCTTTTGATGATGCTCCTATAATTGCAATTGAACCCGGGTAAAAGGTTTTATCAAGCGAAGTACACATAAGATCTTTCTAATGTAATAAATAAATCTATTTAATAATTTCTGCGTCGTAACCGGCTTCTATTACTGCATTGAGAACTGATTGTTCGTCAGTTTTTGAATCGTCAATTTCAACAGTAATAATTTTGCTTTCCAGATCTATATCAAGCTTTGTAATGCCCTTCAACTGATTTATTGAACGGGTAATACTTTTTTTACATGCTTCACAGCTCATTTCTGTGCATTTTATCTTTATTGTTTTTTCAGCCAGTGTTATTTCTATCATTTTGTTTGAATATATATGATGGTTATTAATAAAATTTGAATTTGTTGTACTGATAATGATGAAGATAAATGGTAATATTACAAGTATTTTTTTCATTTGATATCTGATATATAATATGTAAAACTTACGTTAAATGCAGTTGAGCCCTGTGCGTTAACCCCAAAATCATTACCGGGAAGTCCTAGTTTTACTGAGGTTGTTATTCTAAACGGTATTGAAGGATAATAAGTGTATGCAAGGATTATGTTTGTGCTTCTTTCGTTGGAATTCATCCCTTCAGTTCCGTTTATTTTGTAATTATTCTGCATAAATCCGGAAGCTGTGATGGAAACAGCATGCCAGCTGTTGAAGATGTAGTTCGCAGTCAATGAATAGTTGAACTTTTCGCCGGGCTGCTTTATGTAATCGTAATCAATTGCTGTACCAAAATATTTATCATACTTTTTTTCGAAGCTATGCTGCCAGCTAAAATCTCCAAGAATCTGTAATTTGGATTTAATAATGCTTTTTGTTACCGATAGGCCTAATGTTGTTGAATAGAATCCTTTACCCGTAATATCCACATCATTTTCTGCAGTTTCTTCAGACTTTCCGGTGGGGAGATTTAGTCCAAATGTCAGAGCAAGATAGGGGATAGACCTATCGAGTGATAATTTCTTTCCGCTTTTCTTCGGCTGGAATTCGTGGAAAATTTCATACCTGCCTCCAATTACAAGGTCACCAATTCCTGAGCCGCTTGATTTTAGGCCGGGAATATTACTTGTATTATACACAAAGGGGACTGATACAGCAAATTGAATGTGCCGGTTTAATCTATACGCTGTATTTAAGATAATTTTATATTGGCTTTGTGAATATTTGTTTTGTATCCAGCTGCCGTTCTTATCCCACAGTCCTGTGTAGCTATCCCTGGATACGCCAATATTAAATAAGGCAATCCCGTCAAGCGCTAATACTGCCAGGTCACCTGTGCCACCGCCGCAGCTATTGCAGGTGAAAACAGAATTTTGGACGGATAAGATCAGAATAAATATTGTAATTATTCTATTCATAACTAGTTTACCTGTAAAATAAATTTAGGAGCAGGCGTGCGGGTAATAAATGTTCCATCAACCTTAATTGAATCATACAGGAACCATTCACCTGCCATGTTAAAGTTAGCTGAACCTTTGTACCTTCCCGGTGATACCATAGAAGGATTGGTATTATTGCTGGAGCCGTGTCCCATTGCTTCCATCCAGGGCTTAATGAACATTTCAGCATTATTTACTTCAAGGTAATCAGTCATATTACTCGTTTGATGAAGCATTAAGTCCACATCATTAAGGCCAACGTGCGGTATTGAAGGTTCTATCATTGTAAGGATGTATGTATGTTCTAATACAGTATTATCCCAGGCATAGACCTGAGCCTTTGAAGAGTAAACTAAATTTATTGAAGATGAATCAATAAATGCTTCATCATTATAATTAAAATCTGAAGTCCAGAAAGCGGCTGTATCATACATTATGAAAATTGAATAACCGGTAAAAAGGTGTTTCCCGCCGTCATAATAGAATTTTTCTGATGCCGGAACAGAATGACTGGGTCCACCAAGGCCGTGATACATTGTAGATTTAAATTTTACAAACCCGGAAGTCTGCTCAGCATTGTTCAAAAAAAACTTAAAACCAATATCATTATAACCGTACACAAAATCTGTTGATGTTAAACTGTAAACTTCAAATTTATTGCTGCCGGATACTGCAGTATATATTTTTGTATAATCTGAAGGATTATTGTTTTCTGTTGTTACAGGGCTATCACTGCTGCATCCATAGAAAATTACAGCAATTAATCCAAATATTAAAATTGATTTAACCATATTATTAATTATTAATTACTTTAATGCAATAATGATAAATAATTTTAAACTATCATATGACTTAAGTCAATAAAATCATATAAAAACATGATCTAAGGATTTTGATTATTAATAAAAAACCCGGTTTTGCCGGGTTTTAAAAAATATTCTTAAAACGCTTCGCCTAAGCTTATCATTTCCTTTTCGACAAGTTCCGCGCCTCTTTCAAGAGCCTGTTTATTTACAGGCAGCAGGTTATGATATCTTTCAGGCAGCACTTTTTTCAATGCCTCCAAAATGGATTCTATCTTCACAACAGGCTTTCTTTCGAGGTAAGCGCCAAGCATTATCATATTAAGGATCTTGCTGTTTTTCATTTTTACAGCTTCTGTTGCCGCAGGAATACCTATGATCTCAATATCAGTTCTTTTACTAGGTTTAAATATATTTGATGATTCATATAACAATAACCCGCCCGGCTTTATTTTTGATTCAAATTTTTCCATTGAGGGCTGGTTGAGTATTATTGCTGAATCAAAAATAGATATAATTGGTGAGCTTATCTTCTCATCAGAAAGTATTGCGATACAATTTGCAGTTCCGCCGCGCATTTCTGGGCCATATGATGGCATCCATGATATTTCCTTATTCTCGACCATTCCTGCATAAGCAAGTGTCATTCCCATTGAAAGTACACCCTGTCCGCCAAAACCTGCTACTATTAGTTCTTCTAACATGATTATTTTACCCCTTCCAATTGTTTAAGGTCTTCGCCCTTTGGTAATTTAATATCACCAACCGGGAAGGTCTTTATCATTTCTTCATCAATATATTTAATTGATTCTACAGGTGTCATTTTCCAGTTTGAGGGGCAATTGCCAATAATTTCTACAAAGCAAGTTCCTTTATTCAGTTTTTGATACTTGAATGCATTTAGAATTGCTTTTCGTGCTTTTCTTACTGCAGTGGCATTATTTACTGATTGCCTCGTAACATAGAAAGCTCCGGGAAGCTGACTTATCAACTCGGATACTTTTATAGGATAGCCCTGGTCCGTTACATCTCTTCCAAATGGACTGGTAGTTGTTTTCATTCCAACCAGGCTTGTAGGAGCCATTTGACCGCTCGTCATTCCGTAAACTGCATTATTCATAAATATTATTGCAATATTTTCACCCCGGTTAATTGCATGAATTGTTTCGGCAATACCTATTGCTGCCAAATCGCCATCACCCTGGTAAGTGAATACATACTTATCAGGCATCAGTCTTTTTATACCTGTGGCAGTGGCACATGCTCTTCCATGGGCTGCTTCAGACATATCGATATCCATATAATCATAAGCAAATACTGCACACCCAACAGGCGCAACCCCGATTGTCTGTTCCTGAATTCCTAATTCGTCCACAACTTCCATTACCAGCTTGTGAACAAGGCTGTGAGCGCATCCCGGGCAGTAATGCATGCTTACATCGACCATGGTTTTTGGTCTCTGATAAACCAATTCATATTCAGGGTCAATGCATCTTGGTTTCTCGTGAACGGATGTTTCTGTATTTTCTTTTTTGGCCGGCTCTTTATTAACAGTCTCATCATTTAAAATGATCAACTGTTCTTCTACCAGCAAATTTTCTTCAGAACGCATGATATTTATTGATTAATTTTTCTAATTTAGTTACTATTTCTTCCGGGTTAGGAAGCATACCGCCAAGCCTGCCGTAAAATTCCACAGGTACTTTACCGTTTACCGCGAGCCTAACATCTTCAACCATCTGTCCTGCATTCAACTCAACTGTAAGCATTAATTTCATTTTGTCTGCAAGTATGTTAAGTCTTTCAGAAGGGTATGGGAAAAGAGTGATAGGCCTTAACAGACCAATTTTAATTCCTTTTTCCCTTGCAATATCAACTGCTTTGTGGCAAATCCTTGCTGTTAAACCATAAGCGACAAACAAATATTCAGCATCGGAGGTCTCTATTTCTTCAAATCTTACTTCGTTCTTTTTGATCTCCTCATATTTTGCTATGAGTTTTTCATTATGCATTTCAAGTTTTTCCGGCTGAATGTGCAGGGATGTAATGTAATTCCTCTCACGTGTCGGGGGTTTGCCAACAGTTGCCCACGGCTTTTCAATTTTATTTGCTTTGAATTTTCCAAAAGTAACTTTTTCCATCATCTGTCCTATAGCTCCATCGCTCAATATCAAAACCGGATTCCTGTATTTATCAGCAAGATCAAATCCAAGAAATACAAAGTCTGCCATTTCCTGTACTGATGAAGGAGCAAGTACGATAAGCTTGTAGTCACCATGTCCGCCGCCTTTGGTTGACTGGAAGTAATCACCTTGTCCGGGCTGAATTGTTCCCAACCCCGGGCCGGCACGGTTTACATTAACTATTAAGCATGGGAGCTCTGCTCCGGCAATGTATGAAATACCTTCCTGCATCAGGCTTATGCCCGGTGAGGATGAGCTGGTCATTGACCTGAATCCGGCGCCGGCAGCGCCATAAACCATATTGATAGATGCCACTTCGCTTTCTGCCTGTAAAACTATCCTTCCCCGTTTGGGCATTTCTTTGGCCAGGTATTCAAGTACTTCAGATTGCGGAGTTATCGGGTAACCAAAGTAAGCATCGCATCCTGCCTGTATCGCAGCTTCTGCCAATGCTTCGTTACCCTTCATTAATTTAGTTTCCATCTTCATATAAAAACTGCTTTCTCTAAAAATTCTTATGAAATAATTCTTTTGTTTAAATATAATCCATATTACTAAGATCTGTGTACACCGGTGAAGTTATTATTGCTCTTATTTCTTCTTTAATATTCTTAGGGGTTATATCTTCACGCTTTGAGTTTTTCTTGGGATTAGTTCTGTACACAGTGATAATTGCGTCAGGGCAAACCAGCGCGCAATTGACACATCCGGTGCAAAGGTCATTATTTGCTATTATGTACCTGTAGCCTTTTATATTTATTGTATCAGAAAGTGTTAGGGCATTTTCCTTGCATGCTGTTCTGCATAACTCGCAGCCTTTACATTTGGATATTTCGATTTCCACTATTCCTTTAACTTTTCTTTCTCTAACAGGTGTGGTTTTTTCTAATGTATTCTCGGTTGTTTCCATTTTATTAGTATTTTAAATGGTTTGAAATTATACAAAAATGGCACAGAATGCGCCAGAATCCTATTACCTGTATCATATGAAAATATGATATTTATCACTTAATTTTGAGCAAAATACTGTAAAAAAGAGTAAATTTAAGCCGGGAGTGAAGTTATGCAAAAAATAATGGAGCCCGGATATGAGCCCCATTAATTGAAAGGTTTAATCTAAAGATGAATAAGATTGGGATTCAGTTTGTTAGATCAGTTCAAATTTGAACCAGGCTTCTTTTCGGAAAGTCATTTCAACCCATAAAATGACTTTTAGATTTTCTTAGAGTTTATTTAGTTATTAAATTTACCCGCTTAAGCCTTTTTCGCTCGTTTAAGAGAGCATTTCTTTCTGAATGCCTCAATCCTTTACATTACAAATATGTTAAATAAATTTTCTGAATAAAATAACCTGTATCATTGTGAACTATGATTTTTATCTTATTATAATACTTTTTTATTGTGCCGGTTATTTACTTGCGTAGTCTTGGATCTTTCAAAATTCATAAGCCAAAAAGTACATTCTCTTAACGTTGTAAAATTATTCTAAATTCAGAATGTTTCTGGCTGATATACCGGTATCATTTGAAGTAGTTGGGTAATAAAATGCCTTGAGGTATTAAGACGTAAAATGAAAAGTGAAGAAGAAACCATAAGCGGGTTCCGAAAAAAATTATAGCTTCCGGAAAATCAAAAGATCTACCGGGAGTTGTATGCCGAATTGTGAAAATAATTTATCGCTGTCTGCCGCGGCCCATACCAAGTGGCTGCTCCTCATCTTCTTTGTAATCGATTAGGAAAGCTATTACCAGCCAGATTCCACCCACAACAGAGATATAAATTCCATAATCAACATCCAATAATAAAAGTACTATACCTGTTATGATCAGGAAAACCGGTAAAATAACTGACAATAATAAAGTACGCATAAATCCTCCTCAAAAATTTAATAATATCCTAATTACTAAACATAACAAAAATTTAAGAAGTTCTATGTTTTACAATTAAAAAAAAGATTGTTTTCTCATAGGGATTTGAACGAAGTTGTACTTATCTTTAAACTATTGTTAAATTTTACCAGATAGCCAAAAGTCCACCCATTATGGTAATTGAAATCAGCTGATAAATTATGAAAAGAAAGTAAAGGATTTTTGGTTTGCTTTCATACATGTAACCCGGAATAACCGTTGTAACAACAAAACCTAACCAGACCCAAAATCCTATCATAACCCCCTGTGTAAAAGTATGCGTTTGGCTAAACTTTATGAGATGAGCGAGAACATATGCAAATACTAATGATGCGATGGTATTTACAATGTACGTTAGAGCCATACTTGTTGGGGAAAACCCCTGTTTCAGCTCTTCTTCGGTCTTTCCCATTGAACGCATCCAAAGCTTGCCGGTAACATAGGGTGAATACCACAAAGCTCCAATAACCATATTAATGACACCTGCGATGATAACCGGGACGAGATTAAGTGTGGGATCGGGCATAATTATTGCGGGTTTGAGATTTGAATCTAAAAACCTTTGTTGCCCGACTAGGGGTCGAACCTAGACTCTCTTGATCCAGAATCAAGCGTGTTGCCAGTTACACCATCGGGCAATTCTTTAAATGCCCACAAATATAACAATTTTGATTTTTGTTGTAAAGGTTAAAAGAAAATGAAGTAATCTCTATAAAAAACCTTTCTGTATATCATTACAATTGAATTTCGAAGTTAGAATAAATATATCGTTTTTTGGCTAATAAACATACATTTACAAACTGTTACATAAATTCAGGAACACGACATTCTCAGCTTTGTTTAAACTTATACAACGGGCATTTAAACGTCCGATTTTATAAAAAGTTTTAAAAAGGAGCAGTACATCATGATCAAGAAAACCATTTTTGCTTCACTTTTCATTTTTGCAGTATTTTTCGCGACATCAGGCAGGACCTATAGCCAGGAAGGAAATACCGGTACAATACAGATTGTTCTTCCTGAGATCAACTTAGGAACTTATGATGAAAATGGCTACGATAAAGAAGGCTATAATAGAGATGGATACAATAAGTACGGTTTGGACCGTCAAGGGTATAACAGGCAGGGATATAATGAAAAGGGATTCAACAGAAGCGGATATGATATATACGGTTACGATACAGAAGGCTATAATAAAGAAGGATATGACAGGAACGGCAATTACAGATACAACACACAGGTTTACGAAAAAGAGAAAAAACATAAACATGATGATAACGGGAAACATAAAGGATGGTATAAGAACAAAGAAAATAAGAATAAAGATAAACATGATGATAACGATGATGACTAAGAAGCAGGATTTACTTTCGGTTTGATGATTGGTTTTGGTTAATTAACAAAAGGGGGCTTGCAGAAGGGCTCCCTTTTTATTGGGGAACCTCGTGCATAAATTTGAAAAATGCGAAATAAAGCATGAATCAGACAAAAAATCATATTAATTTTAGCTTTTTAAATATGAAGAGGATTTCGTAAATTTGTATGAAAGAAAGATTTAAGATTGAAAATAAATAAAATGATGAGTAAGATATTTGTAACGATTCTGCTGCTTAATATAGGAATATTCTCGCAGCAGGCATTGCTTTTCAAGATTCCACCTGCAGATATGACAATGCCCTTAATTTTAACAGAGGAAAACGGAACCCCCAAAACATCCGGAGTATATGCCGCAGAAACTAAATGGACACAATCAACCACGGCAAACATTGATGGACTCTTACAGTCATTTTCCTCTTCAACTGATATTGGTATTAAGAAGATGATTAGTGATATCCTCGTAAAAGCTAATATTCCCGAGGCGAAAATTAACGGATTGAAGATAAATTTCAAAAGCTCTGGCGTTGAAGAAAGGTCTGTAGATAAGGACGCGGTTAATTTCAGTGATGATTTTGCCGGTAAATACCCCGGTGAAAATATGTTTTTAATTAATAAACTGTACCGTACAAAAAATGCTGTAATAGAACTGACAGACGGCAGCGGTGCAGAATTTGATCCTGCTATGAAAGATGCAATTTCAGAAGGCTTGAGGTTTGGCAATAAGACGGAGACAATACAGGATAACAAAATGACAATTGAAGTACAGCAGCTTGTATTTGCTTATGAAAATATTCCGATGAATATCAGCAGGATATCTGATAAGAGCCTGGTAATTCCGGAATACTTTGCCACTGATGTTGGCTTAAATTCAATTGGAAGCATGACAATAACTGAATTCGGACCGAATGATTATTTTGTAAAAATTGTTTCACCTGCGGCTCAGCTGCCTATAGAATTCAAAATATCCGATGTAAATCCAAAGGCAAATTTCAGGGTCGGCGGCAGAGAAGTCTACACAATAAAATATTTAGAAATAAGCGGGAATAAAGTTTCATTTTCCATTTCAGGTTTTGCTGTCAGCTATCCTTAAGCGGAAACATTGTGCATTTTAAATAACATCATTAATTGGTATTTTTGTAATAATATTAAGGGAATTACCCTTTCATAAAAACTATGATAAATTAAGGGAGTTTAATGTAATTCAGGCTTAAGAAATCTACTATTGAAGATGCGGGTATCGGAGTGTTTTCTACATCCCATATTAAAGAAGGCGAAAAGATAAATACTTTGTTCAATGAAAATGATGTAAAATGGGTTTCGCACGAAGAGTATGAAAAACTGAAAGTATCGCCTGAGCTAAAGGATAATTTTGCGATCCAGTATGATGATGGTTACTCCATGCCGGCTGATTTTAACTGTATGTCAGTAGGCTGGTACCTGAATCACGCAGCAGAGCCAAACCTTCACTTTGATGAAGAGTATGAGTATTTTGCATCAAGAGACATCCACCCTGATGAAGAACTTTTCATAAACTACGATAAACTATAAAAAAAGCCTCTCATATTATATATGAGAGGCTTCGAATAGGGTTAGGCAAGTTATGCCCTTGCCCTCCTAAAACTTATAAATTGCATACACGCTCCTTTCTGAGTGGGTCTGCTTATTATTTCCCCACATACTAATATAACTATATTTTAACGTAATTTGTCCCCAATTTCAATCTAAACCTAAATTATTTTCGTATAAATCTTTATATAACAATTACAGCAAATAACAAAATTGCAGATTAATTGAAACTATATTTAATTATTTTAAATTACCAACAGTAAAGAAACAGAAAATTATGTGCAGAATTTTCATAATCATATTAACGGCGATCACTATTTATCAGGGAACAGCGTTCTCACAAAAATTTAATGATTTAGAAGAAATCGGTATGAACTATTACGGCAACATTACAGCGCCCGATTTTCCCAAAAATATCGAGTGGCTCAATACAGATAAGCCCTATTCAATAAAAGATTTTAAAGGAAAGCTTGTGCTGATTGATTTCTGGACTTATTGCTGCATCAACTGTATTCATATAATGCCTGACTTAAAGAAGCTTGAAGAGAAATATAAAAATGAGCTGGTTGTTATCGGTGTTCATTCTGCTAAGTTTTTGACTGAACGGGGTACGGATAATATCCGCCAGGCAATTTTAAGATACGAAATTAGCCATCCGGTAGTTAATGATAAGGATTTTGAAGTGTGGGATGAATATACTGCTAAATCATGGCCAACACTTGTGCTCATTGACCCAAACGGAAAAGTCATTGGAATGAAATCAGGCGAAGGAGTTTATGATGAGTTTGACCCGGTTATTTCTTCAGCCATCACACAGTATGAAAGAGACGGGTTAACATTAAACCGTGAGCCTTTAAAGCTTTCACTTGAAAAAGATAAAGCTCCAAAATCCTTGCTATCATTCCCGGGGAAAATTACTGCAGATGTAACGACATCCAGATTATTTATAACTGATTCAAATAATAACAGGATACTTATTTTCAAGTTATCGCTGGATGGAATTTCAGCAAATGTTGAAGAGGTAATTGGCTCAGGTACAGTTGGTACTGCGGATGGGACCTATTCTGAAGCGATGTTTAACCATCCCCAGGGCATAGCATTCAGTAATGATAGGCTTTACATTGCAGATACAGAGAATCATTTGATTCGTGAAGTTGACCTTATCAGTAAGCAGGTCAAGACAATTGCAGGTCTTGGTTATCAATCAACTGAACATGGGTTTATTTCGCAATCAAATGCGCTTGAAACTGCCATAAATTCTCCGTGGGATATTACAGTAATTGGCGATGAACTTTACATCGCTATGGCAGGTACTCACCAATTATGGAGGCTTGACTTAAAGACCGGAAAGCTAGGTACATTTGCGGGAAGCAGCAGGGAAAATATTATTGATGGCAGCTTTAAGGAATCAGCCCTGGCACAACCAAGTGGAATAACAACCGATGGAAAAAGATTATTCTTTGCAGATAGCGAAGTAAGCGCAATAAGAATTGCTGAACTGAACAATAAGTATGGTAAAGTAAGTACAATTGTTGGTACAGGATTGTTTGATTTTGGAGATATTGATGGAATTGGTGATGATGCAAAACTGCAGCATCCTTTAGGTGTATATTACAATCCGGCCGATGAGCTTATTTATGTTGCTGATACTTATAACAGCAAAATAAAAACCGTAAATCCGGTAACAAAGGAATCGAAAACCTATGCCGGTACAGGTTTTACCGGGACCAGGGACGGAAGCAGGGAATCAGCTCAGTTTAACGAGCCCAGCGGACTTACTATCATAAATGGAAAGATATACGTTACAGATACAAACAATAACCTGTTAAGAGTAATTGATATGACAACAGGTGAAGTTAAAACAGTTAAAATATCGAACCCGGATATTCTGACTTCGGGAATGAAATCAGGCAATAAGAAAAAAACCATGGAAGTTACTACACTTGCACCTGTGGAAATTAAAAAAGGTGAAAATAAGATCAAGTTCAATTTCAAATTACCTGATGGTTACCATATAAATCCCGAAGCTTTGCCGCAGGTGGCAGTCACAACAGAAGATAATTCAGCTGAGAATGTTGAAATGGAAATAAATACCAAAACACCGGCTTTTGAATTACCAATCAAATTAAACGGGTCTAACGGTAAGATCCTGGTTGAGGTGCTGGTCTATTATTGCGATACAGAAAACTCCGGAATATGTAAGTATAAAGACCTGTATTTTGAAATTCCGGTTAACATTAACAGTACAGCAGGAGATGCGATAAATATTGATTATACTTTGATGTAAGTTTCTATTTGGAGTGCCTCAACTGTGTTGAGGCATTTCCATGTAGATATCAAAATCATGCATTTACGCAGTCAACACGTTCCAAAAATAAATCAATTTTCTGATAACTCTTTCACTTTTTCAATCGCTTTTTGCCAGGTTGCGGTAAACCACTCCAGGTATTCTTCATCTATATCCATTTCAATATAAAGCATATTGCCTGAATCTTTAGACTCTAGCCTGTAAGTTTCATCAGAGCCTCCCCATTTTTTGGCTTCTTTGCTTTCATAATCTTCAGTGTTGTCTTTTAAAATACCCAGGTGTTCTATTGTAATTACATCATTAGGCTTATGAAGTTTTATCCTGCTTACCATGCCTTGCATACCTTCGCCGCTCGGACCCTTGAAATACATTTTGCTTCCTTCTTCCCAGTTTCCATCGGCATATGACCCTTCCATGAATGGTGTAGTCCACTTGCGGTATGTTTCATCATCAAGCAAAACACTCCATATCTTTTCTTTCGGAGCATTGATAAATATCGAGACGTTTAATTTCTTTTTAGGCATAATTTTTTTATTTTATAATTGTTTTGATGTTGTTTTCGTTTTTTGATTTTGACTTTGATTTTGATTCTCGTTCCATGTTCTCCTTCAGCCTGGCTTTAAGGATCTTTTTCACCAGTACAGCAGGAAGCGGATTATCCGGCTGAAATTGAATAGTAGTACCGGATACTTTGAATGGCTTTAGCTCAGCCTTGAATTTGTTTATTACATTACTGCTCATTGTAACAAAGCTTAAATGATTTTTCTGTGATACAAATGCCGCCAAATGCCCGTTTTGCCTGTAAAAGGGAAGGTTGTAGCTGATCTTTTCTTCAGCTTTTGGAGCTGCAGCTCTTATAGCTTTTCGCAGCTTAGCTAAAGCAGCTTTTACTTCTGGTTTCTGCAATTCAAGATATTCATCAACCGAGCTTGATTTCTTAGCCATTAAGTTAGATAATGTTTTTTTGCAAATGAAAGTCCGTTTACCTTACTTGCTTGCAACAGCTTCCTCAAGGTCTTTTACGATTATCTTTTTCATAGTAAGCATTGCATCCCAAACTCGTTTTGATTTTAGGGGATCCTTGTTACCCATAAGCTCCATGAGCTGTTTAGGGATGATCTGCCATGAGAGCCCAAACTTATCCTTTAGCCAGCCGCACTGTGATTCAGAACCGCCATCAGCCGTTAATTTATTCCAGAAGTAATCGACCTCTTCTTGGTCTTTGCAGTCAACAAAAAATGATACAGCCTCGTTGAATTTGAACATTGGGCCTGCGTTCATTCCGTTGAATTTCTGCCCTTCAAGCTCAAAGGATGCTACCATATACTTGCCGTCAGGGGTTTTGCTTATATTTTGTACCTTTGCGTTCTTGAAAACAGAAGTGTAAAAATTTACTGCTTCTTCAAGATTGTTATCGAACCATAGAAACGGGGTTATTTTGTTCATAAGCTGCTCCTAAATTATCTTAGATTATTAATTAATGTTATTTATTGCTGCAGTTTATTAACTTTATGTATTTAATTCATAATGAAGAACTGTTATGCAGCACTCAAATCCGGTTGATTTGATGAGCTTAAGCTGCTGGCGTTCTTTTACATCCCCGAAGATTGTCAATCCTTCGCCAAGTATTACCGGGTTTATATAGAACTGGTATTCGTCAATCAGGCCTTCTTTGATCAGATTTGAAACAAAGCTGCTTCCGCCGTACACTATTATATCACCACCTGCTGCATTTTTTAGCTTGTTCACTTCTTCTTTTAGATCGCCTTTGGCTAGAACTGTATTTGGCCACTGGGATTCTTTAAGCGTCTTTGTGAATACTACTTTCGGCGTATCAGTGAATATTTTTCCATACTCATATTCCGGGCTCTCAGGCTTTGAAGCAACGTTTGCCCAGTGCTTGATGAACCCATCCGTCATTTTTCTACCGAGCAGTATGGTATCAACCGGGGTTGTCAATTTGGCAGTGTATTCAATAAGCTTCTCGTCCCACTTCCAAGTCATCCAGTCAAGCTGCCCGTCTTTTGCGGAATTGAAACCGTCAACTGAAAGCTGAACCTGCAATCTTAATTTTCTCATTTGTTTATAGTTTTCAGATTATTTTTCTTAACCAGAGCTCTCATAATTCTTTCAAGCTCTTTTTTGTTAGATTTAATTTCCTTCATATCCTTAAAATATGCCATTCGTCTGTCTTTATAATCACCCAATAGTAGAGGTGACTTTATCTTTACTATTGCCAGGTGGTGAAAGACAAGGTGGACTGCTTTGTGATTCCTGTGGTTAAATGTAACCATATCTTCCCTGTAATAATAGCTGGGCGCATTCCATTTTATCCGTTCTGATATCTTTTTATCTGAGCCCTTAATTATCTTCCTAACCGCTTCTATTTCATCCTTCAAAGGATGTTTAAGCTTAGTCATGTAATCAGTGACTTTTTCCTTATCAGTCATAAATTCTGGTGAGATTATTTATTTAATACATTGAAAATATTCTCTAACTGATGTGTATGTCTTCTTGAGTGGCAATTTACAAAACAGATCCATTCATACCTGGTTAATTCTCCCATTTGCGGAAGGGAAAAATCAGTACATAGAAGCGAAAGATTTTCACCCGTAACAATTTTCCTCAGCTCATCACCCGTACGAATGCATTTGGTTATCATGTCTTCCTGCTCTTTGGGTTCATCTGAAGGTAAAATAAAATCGGGTGATTTCATTTTAGTTTCAAAATTCAGAAATGCCGATCTTATCATTTCTTCATTAAGATCAGGTTGTCTAGAGGTATCCTTAGTTTTTCCTTTGAGTGTATGAACAGCGCCGGAATTTGCTTTTAACAAATGTTCTGTGACCTGCGCGGCAGACCAGCTCCCTTCAAACGGGATCACATTGAAGTTATTCTCCGTGAATCCGTCCAGTATACTAATTAGCCCGCTTTGGCTGCTCTCAAATTCTGTAATTATATCGCCCAACATTTTTTTGTTTTTATTATTTTTATTTTTTGTTTTCTGCGTGCAGCATCCATTTTTTACCGAATTTATCTCTTAGTACCCCAAATGAGCCTCCCCAGAATTCTTCTTTTACCGGATGTATCACCTCACCTCCTTCGGATAGCTTATCAAAGAAGTTTTGAATATAATCAATGGAGCAATTCAGGTTCATTGTCACTCCGGTACCTTCATTAAATTTTCCTTCGGCAATCATATCAGTTGCAAACAAAATGAGATTTCCATTTACAAGGGATGCATGCATTACTTTATCCATATTATCTGCAGGTGCTTTATCTTTGACCGGTGTGTCGGATACTTTCATAACCGAAAGCTCACCACCGAGCACATCTTTGTAGAATGTCATAGCTTCTTTAGCATTGCCGTTAAATGTTAAATATACGTTTATTTGTGTATTCATTTTTCTTTTATATTGATAAATTAATTTAAATTGTTTTTACATTCCTTTTGGCTGTAACATACCAACCCTGTTGCCTTCACTATCAATTATAGCGCAATACAGACCAACACCCGGAATATCATCCGGCTCACCGGCTTTGTAAGAGCCGCCTAAGGCTTTACCGCCTGCAGCTTCAACTGCTTTCATTGCTTCGCGAATGTCATCAACAGCGATAACTACTGAAGGATACTGGTTATCTTTGGTCTTTTCAAACAGGCCGCCGTTAATAATGCCGGGTCTTTTGGGGAAGCCATTATCTTCAGTTTCAGTTGTCTTAACGATTGTGTAGTTTCCCATTTCAGGACCTAACTTCTGGGCGCTCCAACCGAAAACGTTTGAATAAAAATCTATCATTCGGTCTCTATCAACCGCGGGCATTTCGAAATGTACTACCGGATTCATTTTTTTCATTTTTTTGTTGTTTAAGTTATTTATGGATTATTGTTGATTAATTTCTGTTAGTTTTTGCTTACCCTGTAACCAAGCGATATTACACCGCTTTTAAATACCCGTGAATCAAAAAGCTCGAGATCAAGCTTTTTCTTCATGCCGCTTAAGATAGATGTACCCATACCTATTGCAACCGGGTCAACCATAATTGTCAGTACATCTAACAAGCCATTTTCCGCAAACTGGGTAATGATACTTCCACTGCCTAGGATGGTCATATTACTGCCTTTTGATTCTTTGATCTTTTTCATTTCATCAATGATATTACCGCTTATTATTTTGGAATTTTCTCATCTTGTTTCTTTCAGGGTATTTGAAAAGACAATTTTCTCTGCTTTGTTCATTCCTTTTGCAACCTCCGGGTCATTTTTTTCAGCCATCGGTGTTGGCCAGTATCCTGCCATCATTTCAAATGTTACCCTGCCAAAGAGAAGAATGTTATTTGATTTCATTGAATCCGCAGCATATTCAGCTTCTTCTTTTCCGTGTTTATGCCAGCTGGTATCGTCGCTCGGGCCTTTGAAGTATCCGTCAAGCGTTATAAAGTTATAAGCGTTTATTTTTCTCATGCTATAAATATATTTAGTTGTTAAAAATTACCTCATCCTCATATTGGATAATTTATTTTTGAATACTGCTTTCATCCATCCATAATATTTCCCAAATGTGTCCGTCAAGGTCATTAAAGCTTCTGTAGAACATGGAGCCATGATCCTGAGGTTCTTTCAATTCAGTTGCGCCGGCTTTAATTGCTTTATCAACAATCTCATTAACTTTATCTTTGCTTTCTGCTGATAGGCAGGTCAATACTTCTGTTGATGTTGTTGCATCGGCTATTTTCTTTGGTGTGAATTCCTTAAACTTTGATTCAGTGATAAGCATTGCATAGATATCATCTGTTATTACCATGCATGCTGCAGTCTCATCTGTAAACTGCAGATTGAATGAATAGCCGATTGCTTTAAAGAAATCCATTGACCTGTTAAGATCTTTTACAGCAAGATTTACAAAAATTTTTGTTGACATAATTATCCTGATCTATATTATTTATTATTTTGTTTTAATTGTGATACATTAAAAAATGCTGTTGTAAGTGCATCGATCATGGTACTTTTGTTCACTTTTTTTAAATCAAAATTAGTCCATCCCTGTAAGCCCCACTTATTAGGCACAGGGAAAACTGCCGAAGAATTGACTAATGAAAATACATTCTGATCCACCGGTGAGAGTTTTAAACATGCTAAATGGTTCCTGTCATCAAGCGTTGCAAATATTTTTTTCCCCGCCCTGAACGATGTTTTTTCAAAGTGCGGCGCTTCTGAGCTTTCCGGCAGTGATAAAGCTATTTCGCGGAATGTTTTTATTGTAATCATTATTTTTTTTTAACAATTCTAATTATTCATTAGTTCTAGAGGCACAAGGCACATCATATCATTTTCATTCATATATATTTCAAGGCAATATCCGTTTGGGTCGATTCTTTTATCCTGCAAAAGTTGCTGAAATACTTTCGATACCTGTAATTCATCTTTTTTCCAGTTTATTAAGGTTTCGCTGATATAATCTCCCTTTTTTATTGTGAAGCTTTCAAGACCTAGAGCTTCTGATTCACCAGGGTAATATTCTTCGGCGGCGGCTTTATATATAATATTACCATTTTCATCTGGGTTAGAAATACCAAAAAACTTTCTGTTATCCGGGTCAGCTAAAAGTGAACGGAGCTTCGTGTATGCGCCGCCTATACCCAATGGAAATGACTCTGCCTGAACACACATGATTCTAATATCAGATTTTATTTTATGAATTTCCATTTGTTTTGATAAACTTTTGATTAATTTTCTCTTGTCAAAATCACATACAAACATACATGATTTTGACAACCCCTCAAAGTGTAAATACGACAATCTAACGGGTTGATTGCGACAAAATTATCTCTTAATTTTGTATCATGAAAAATATCACAGTATTGGTTCCTGAAGGAGCTGTTTTAACAAGTATTGCAGACCCGCAGTATATGTTTACGGCGGCAAATAAATTTTTAATTGATTCGGGCCGTGAGCCAATGTTCAATGTACAGCTTGCAGGATTAAAGAGAGAAGTAGTTTTAAATAACGGTTCATTTTCAATCCATACTGATCATTTGCTGGATGAAATTCCTAAAACCGACCTGATCATCATTCCTGCCTTAAGTGGTGATATGAAAAATGCTGTTGAGGTGAATAAGGATTTTATTCCATGGATAACTGAGCAGTATAAAAACGGTTCGGAAGTTGCGAGCCTTTGTATCGGGGCGTTTCTACTCGCTGCTACCGGACTTATGAAAGGCAAACAATGCTCAACTCATTGGCTGTACGCCAACGAGTTCAGGCACATGTATCCGGATGTAATTCTTGCAGGTGATAAAGTTGTTACTGACCAGAACGGACTTTATTCAAGCGGTGGAGCTACATCATTATGGAATCTTTTATTATACCTGGTAGAAAAATATACCGGGAGGGAGACCGCCATTATTGCCTCAAAATTCTTTTTACTCGATATTGCGCGTACCAGCCAGTCACCCTTTATAATGTTCCGCGGTCAAAAGGATCATGATGATGATGCGATCAAAAAAGCGCAGGAATACATAGAGCAGAATTATAATGATATGCTGACTGTTGACAGGCTCTCCGATTTATTTGGCATAGGGCGCAGAACATTTGAGCGCAGATTCAAAAAAGCTACAAATAATACTGTTGTTGAATATACACAAAGGGTTAAGATAGAAGCTGCAAAAAAGGAGCTTGAGCAGGGCAGGAAAACAATAAGTGAAGTTATGTTTGATGTTGGATATACTGATACCAAGGCATTCAGGGATGTATTCAAAAAGATCACAGGTATGTCACCGGTTGATTACAGGAATAAGTATAATAATGAAGCGGTGTAACAATTATACTTGGTTTGATAGAGCAAACTCAACAGCAGCTTTACAATGGATTAGAGCGGTATCAAAAACCTTTGTACTGCATTCTTCCGGCTTAACCAATAAAGAGATCTCAGTACATCCAAAAATGACGCCTCCAATACCGTGAGATTTAAGTTTTTCAATAATTTCCAGACATTGTTTCTTCGATTCAATTTTAAAAACACCCTTCGTTAATTCATTCAAAATTACTGAATGAATAAAATCTCTCTCATCCTCCGCAGGTATTACAGTCTCAATCCCTGATTTTTCTAGTTTATCTTTGAAGAATGAATTTTCCATTGTGAATTTGGTTCCCAATAATCCAATTTTTTTTACCCCTTCGCCAGCAATTACTTTAGTTGTTTCTTCTGCAATGTGAATCAACGGAATTCTTATTTTCTCTATTATCTTATCGGCAATAAGATGGGGAGTGTTAGAGCATATCACAATACAATCTGCCCCTGCACTCTCAAGTTTGTTTGCGATCTCAGTGAGCATTAATACTATTCCCTGCCAGTCGTTTTTTTCCTGAAGAGCTTTATATTCACCAAAATTTACTGAATATAGAAGTAGTTTAGCTGAATTTCTACCGCCAAGTTTCTCATTTACTAAACGATTGATAGTACTGTAATAAATTGAAGTTGAATGCCAGCTTATACCGCCGATTAAGCCTAAAGTTTTCATAAAATGATAATAATATTATTCTAAATATGAATTATTATGCTGAGGGACTATCCAAATTTACTTAAAAAATAAATTATAAAATAGCAGCATACCCGGCAATGAATTGAAGTCAAAAGCAAATAGAATTGATCAGGACTTTATTTTTTATAGATATTAAAATTCCTTAGCCTTAAATATTTATCATCAATACTTCCTTTTAGGACTGAAATTTCCAGCTTAATTGTTGAATTAACCAGTTTGAAACCAAATCCGTGAACACGATTCAGGTCAACAGTATTTTCTGTGAAGAAATTGCTGAAATATGTTCCGCCCGCAGCAGCTGTATCGTATATTGCAACACTTACAAGCACGTAATCGGTGGTATCAATATTGGTTTCTGACCAGAACTCTGCATAAACAGAATCTGTATTCTCAAAAGTTAGCGGAATTGTATCGTGATACTCCTGCAATCCGGGGCCGGAGAGTTCAATAGTTGAATGTGAATAAATTGGCTGAGGTTCATTTGTCTGATTTACGGTGTTATTATCGCCGCATGATATGATGATGAATGATGATAATATTAAAAATAAAGAAGAAAGTACTTTCATATTTTTATTTCCTTTATAGAATATTTTTTTAGAAGAATTATGCCAAATGTGATAAGTATAAGTGATATGGAAAAGTAAGTGATATGTAATGATGCAAAAAAATATTTTAACAATATTATCTGCGTGCTTAACCAGGTAAACAAAACCATACCCTGCATAATTATCATATATGGATAGAATGTTTTCTTTTTAACAGTATAAAATAGCGTTAACAGGCTGAGCATGCCGTTAAAAAAGAAAAGAATGATGCCGGGTATTAGATAGTTTTGAAAAGGAGAACCGTTAAGCAGGTTTACAGATAATTGAAGAATGCTGCCTTTTGGCTCAATAATTAAAATTAATCCGCCGCCAATAGCAGTAATACCATTGATATAAAGTAATACTATTACAATTATTCTGAAGAAATTTACATTCACAACTTCACAGGAAACTATTTAAAGCTATTAAGCGCCTTCATATAATTTGCTCTTTCAAATGCGCCGGGGTTCGCAACAGATCTATGGCTCATTGAACCTCTCATCATCTTCAGCGAATCATACTCATGCTCAGTCATCCAGGTTTCCATATCTTTCAGGATGGTTTTAATATGATCAATGCCATATTTGTGCAATGCAGCAAATATCTGAGTGACTGCAGCGCCTGTCATAGTGAGCTTTAAAACATCCTCGGCAGTATTTACACCGCTTGTTGCTGCAAGTGAGGCATTTATCCTGCCGTATAAAATAGCTATCCATCTTAACGGTAAACGCATTGACTGGCTGTTGCTCAAGAGTACATTTGGCACTACTTCAAGATTTTCCAGGTCAATATCAGGCTGATAGAACCTGTTGAATAGAACAAGGCCGTCAGCGCCTTCGTTATCAAGTCTTTTTGCAAAGTGCGCCATAGCGCTGATATAAGGGCTCAGTTTCATTGCGACCGGTATCCCAATATTTGCTTTCACAGAGCGCAGAGTTTCGACATAAATATTTTCTATGTCTTCGGATGTTGTATTCATATCTGTGGCAAGCATATACATGTTCAGCTCCAGCGCATCAGCTCCGGCTTCTTCAATAAGCTTGGC
The DNA here is from genome assembly GCA_039933555.1 of Ignavibacteria bacterium. Classification (GTDB taxonomy): domain Bacteria; phylum Bacteroidota; class Ignavibacteria; order Tepidaquicellales; family OLB5; genus OLB5. The sequence continues at coordinate 10,724 of JBDTNV010000014.1, read as the reverse complement.
GTATTTAGTCCAGCCGCCATCAGTACACCCGTTTAAACTGCCTATTACGGGAATATTAACACTTTGCTTTATCTTGTGCAGATGGTCAAGGTATTCATCAGGTCCAAGGTTATAGCTTTGCTCAGGGAAATATGTAAGAGCTTCAGCGTTTGTATCCTCGTGATATGAAGTGTGGTGATACAGCTCAAGTGCATCATGCGTTATCTGTTCTTCAAAAAGCGAATACATTACAATTGCCGATGCGCCTGCATCTTCCATTTTTTTTACATTGCTAATATCACGTGTCAGCGGGGAAGCCGATGGAACTATCGGGTTCTTCAGGTTCATTCCGAGGTAATGTGTTGAGAGGTCTATCATTTTTCTATCCTGATCCCGCTAAGAAGCGGGAATCTAATTATTGTTTTTTTTGGAATGCATTGACTGCGTCTATACAGCACTGACAAAGTCAGTGCACTCCATAGTTTTGTTAAATCTTTACAAAAGCCTTCTGATAATCCGCTGAGAGATCTTCATACATCTTCCAGCGTTTTGTTACGTCATCCTGCGCCTGGGACATGAGTAACTTAGCCACCTCAGGATGGGATTTTGTCAGCATCTTATATCTTGACTCCATATAAGCGTAATCAGCAAGTTTTATCTTAGGTGGTTTTGAATCAAGCTTAAACGGTGTTTCGCCTTTTTCAATAAGCTCAGGGTTAAACCTGAATAGTGGCCAGTGACCTGACTCAACAGCTGCCTTCTGGTTCTGGTTGGCAGTTCTCATGTTAATTCCATGCGCTATGCAGTGACTGTAAGCTATAATAAGTGAAGGCCCGTCATATTTTTCAGCTTCGGTGAATGCTTTAAGGGTCTGTGAATCATTTGCGCCCAATGCTACTCTTGCAACATATACATTTCCGTAGCTAACGGCAAGCATCCCCAAATCCTTCTTCGCCGTGGTTTTACCTGCAGCAGAAAACTTAGCAACAGCCGCGCGCGGGGTTGATTTTGAGGTCTGACCCCCTGTATTTGAATAGACTTCTGTATCAAGCACAAGTACATTAACATTTTTACCTGAGAGCAGTACGTGGTCTAAGCCGCCAAAGCCTATATCATATGCCCAACCATCGCCTCCCATTATCCAGACTGATTTTTTCACAAGGTAATCGGCGAGCCATTCAAGTGAGCGTGCCCCATCACTCTTAATATTCTTTAGTTTCTTTTGCAGATCCTTAACTCTGGTGCGCTGTTCAAATATTCCAAGCTCATCATCCTGATTAGCATTTATAATACCCTCAACCAGCTTTTCACCAACTTCCGGAGCGAATTTCTTTAGTAAAAATTGCGCCTGTTCATTGTGCTTATCTATTGCCAGGCGGTAGCCTAAGCCGAATTCCGAGTTATCTTCGAAGAGTGAATTGCTCCATGCGGGGCCGCGTCCTTCTTTGTTAACTGTCCACGGAGTTGTAGGTAGGTTACCGCCATATATTGAAGAGCATCCGGTTGCATTTGCAATTACGGCTCTATCGCCAAATAACTGGCTAACTAATTTTACGTAGGGAGTTTCTCCACACCCTAAGCATGCGCCTGAGAATTCGAACAACGGCTGTAAGAATTGTGAATCCTTAACCGCAGAGGTATTTACTTTTGTCCTGTCAACTTCAGGAAGGTTAAGGAAGTAATCAAAGTTAACTGACTCTTTCTCTCTTAATCCTTCAGTTTCATGCGGAACCATATTAATAGCTTTGAATTTGGTTTCCATTTTATTCTTTGCTGGGCAGACTTCAACGCAAATACCGCAGCCTGTGCAGTCTTCAACAGCTACCTGCAGGCTGTACTGAGCGCTTTCGCCGTATTCCTTGCCCTTATATTTTGTGTATTTAAATGTTTCAGGAACGCTGATAAGCTCTTTTTCATCATAGACTTTGGGTCTGATAGCTGCATGAGGACAAACTATGGCGCATTTGTTGCACTGGATACAAACAGCCATATCCCATACAGGTACTTCTAGCGCAATATTCCTTTTTTCCCACATTGCAGTTCCTGAAGGATAAGTACCGTCATCAGGTAACATGCTTACAGGGATGAGATCGCCTTTGCCTTCGATCATCATTGAAGTAACATTTCTAACAAATTCAGGGGCTCTGGCAGAAACAGCATCTCTCATCTTCATCTCACCTGATGTTAGCTCAGGGATTTCAACTTCGAACAGGTTTTCAAGTGTCTTATCAACGGAATCAAAATTCATTTTTACAACTGCTTCACCTTTTTTGCCGTAAGTTTTTTCAATGGTTTTCTTTATCTTTGCTATTGCTTCTTCACGGGGCAGTATGTTTGATATTGCAAAGAAGCAGGTCTGCATGATGGAATTTATCCTTACACCCATTCCAGTTTCCTTTGCAACCATATATGCGTCAATCACATAAAACTTTATTTTCTTATCAATTATGGTTTGCTGTACCTTTTTCGGAAGTTCATTAAAGATCTGTTCCTTTGATATAAGAGTGTTTAAAAGGAATGTTGCCCCTTCTTCAGCGTTATCAAGCATGTCAATCCTATCAAGGAAAGACGGCTGGTGGCATGCTATAAAATTAGCTTTTGTGATAAGGTATGTAGAGCGTATCGGTTTTGGCCCGAACCTTAAATGCGAGGTAGTCATAGAACCTGATTTTTTGGAATCATACACAAAGTATCCTTGTGCATAATTATCCGTCTCTTCACCAATGATCTTTATTGAATTTTTATTTGCTCCAACAGTTCCATCTGCGCCCAAACCGTAGAACATTCCGCGGAATGTTTCAGGGGATTCAACAGAAAGCGCTGAATCAAATTCTAAGCTTGTGTTTGTAACATCATCAATAATACCGATGGTAAAATGGTTTTTGGAATTATCCTTCTTCAATTCATCATAAACAGCTTTAACCATTGCGGGTGTAAATTCCTTTGAAGATAACCCGTATCTGCCGCCAGTGATCTTCGGGAATTGGTTAAGCTTTAATGTTCCGTTACTGTATGCTTCTGTTACTGCATTCACAACATCTAGATACAGCGGCTCGCCGCCTGAACCCGGCTCTTTTGTTCTGTCAAGCACAGAAATCTTGCTTGCTGTTACCGGTATTACATCCAGCAAATGTTCTAGTGAGAATGGCCTGTACAATCTTACAATCACTAATCCGACTTTTTCACCCTTTTCAATAAGCCAATCTGTCATTTCCTTAGCCGGTTCACTGCCTGAGCCCATAATTACAATTACTCTCTCAGCTTCAGGATGGCCATAGTAATCAAACAATTTATATTTTCTGCCTGTCAGCTCTCCAAACCTATCCATATACTTTTGTACAATTGCCGGGCAGTTGTTGTAATATTTGTTTACGGTTTCTCTTGCCTGGAAATATACATCTGGATTCTGAGCCGTGCCTCTTATAAACGGGTTATCAGGGGTCAATGCTCTTTTTCTGTGTTGAAGTATGAGCTCTTCGCTTATCATAGCCTTCATATCATCAAAGGTAAGCTGTTCAATTTTCATAACCTCGTGTGATGTCCTGAAGCCATCGAAGAAATGCATGAAAGGGATCCTGCTTTCAAGCGTTGAAGCCTGCGCAATTAAAGCCATATCCATTGCTTCCTGTACAGATGCTGAACATAGCATGCCAAAACCTGTCTGCCTTACTGCCATCACGTCGCTGTGGTCACCGAATATTGAGAGTCCCTGTGCCGCAATTGAGCGCGCAGTTACATGGAAAACGGTTGAAGTAAGCTCACCTGCAATTTTATACATGTTTGGTATCATAAGCAGTAAGCCCTGTGAAGCTGTAAATGTAGTAGTAAGCGCGCCGTTCTGCAAAGCGCCGTGTACTGCCCCAGCTGCACCGCCTTCTGACTGCATTTCCTGTACTGTGGGAATTACTCCCCATATATTGGGTTTTCCTTCGGATGCCCACTGGTCGCATAGCTCACCCATTGTAGATGATGGTGTAATAGGGTAGATTGCGCAAACTTCGTTTAAATTGTAAGCAACATGCGCTGCTGCTTCATTACCATCTATTGTTACTTTCCTGCGTTCCATTACTCTCTTTATTACGTTTAAATCATATTTCTTCTATTTCAAAATTAACACTAATAGTCATTATTTAATATGATTTGAGTCATATTTGCAACTGCTTTTTGTTAGGAAATAATATGTTATAACTATTAATCTTAAATAGCGTTAATTTTGTACTTAATGCAAACCACAATTACAAATTCCGTAAAGATTGCTGCTGAATTCATTAAAAAAGGAGAGGTTACAGCATTTCCTACCGAAACCGTTTACGGAATTGGCGCAAATGCTTATGATGAGAAAGCGGTAAAAAAGATATTTAAAGCTAAAGGCAGACCCACTGATAACCCACTGATCGTGCACGTTGCGTTGAAAAAAGATATTGGTGTACTGGCAAGCGATATTACCCCCTCAGCAAAAAAAATAATAAAAGCATTTTTCCCCGGTCCCGTTACAGTCATATTGAAGAAAAATGAAATAGTACCGGATATAGTTACTGCTTCGCTTGATACCATTGCTATTAGAATGCCCGCGTCAAAAATTGCAAGGGAGCTGATTAAGTTAAGCGGAGTGCCAATTGCTGCGCCGAGCGCAAATTTATCAGGCTCACCCTCGCCAACGAATTTTATTCATGTTCTAAGGGATTTAAGGAATAAAATTCCATGTGTACTTGTTGGTCCAAGCGCAAGGTACGGGCTTGAATCAACAGTAATAGATTGCACCGGGAAACATCCGGTGATACTAAGACCCGGAAGCATTACGCTTGAGCAGTTAAAGAAGATCGATAAGAATACATCCTATAAAAAGAAAGCTGGCAAGATAAAGAGTCCGGGGCAGAAGTACAGGCATTATGCACCGAAAGCAAAGGTCAGGTTAATGAAACGTGAAACGTCAAATGTGAAACGTGAAACAATGGGATATATTGGTTTTAACAAAAAAATGGCAAATCATTTTGAAATAGTTAAAATTTGTAATTCACTTGAAGATTATGCGAAGAATTTATTTTCATTTTTTAGAGAGTGTGATGAAAAAGGGATTAAAACAATTTACTGCGATAAAATAAATGAAAAGGGGATAGGGTTAGCCATAATGAACAGGCTAATAAAAGCTTCAACCAAATAACAAATAGCAAATATCATTTATTGTTCATTGCAAATTGCTCATTGTTAATTGTTGTTATACCATCTTCTAATTACAAACCTTGAACCGTTTGAAGAACCATAGTCATTCACCGGTATTCTTGTATTCATTACTTCGCGGATTGTTTCAATCAGGTCAAGCTTTACAACTCCCTCTTTTGAAAGGCTGCTCTGAATAGAGGTCTTCTCATCATACACATATATTACGTGGCCGTTCCATACTATCATATCTAATGGGAGGCATTTTGCGGCGATATCTTCTGCGGAAAGTCCTTCAATTTCAACTGCTGCGCCATAGTTAACAAGTTTACTTGTGTTGCGTGGTGTGTATCCCCCGGTTGCTTCATACATCAGCCCTGAGCAATCACATCCTGTTAGCATCCATTCATTTTTTACTCCATCAGAAATATTTCCCTTAGGCTGATAAAACTCGACTAGTTTTTTTATGCCATCGTTATAATTGCCGCCCCAGCAGTAGCGGTTACCTACAACTTTATCAAGCATTTTATAAATATCATCTTTCTTAGGCACAGAAATAAATCTTTCGCCGGGCCTATCTTTTTTCAGATCTACAAAGCGGCTATCAACATAAAGTTCAGAACCATATTCATACTCTTTACACTCAACTTTATATATTTTATATGTACCGTGGTCAAATTCACCCATCAGGTCAAACACTGTTCCGGGTAAGGCGATATATTCCATCTCGCGTATTAAACCTGATTTATCAGTCTTAACAGTCATCCCGTCACCGCCGCCGAATACTGCATCAAAATCAGGCGAGTTAAGTACTGGGGTTGGTTCTTTTGCAACTGCATAATAATAATCCTGAGAAAGAAGGCTCAAAGTTGTCATTAATACTATTGTTATTATTTGTATAATTTTCATTGCCGTAAAATATAGATATTTTATCGTATTTTAAACCTAATTTATACTAATTGATAATCAAAAAGGGCCTATAAAGTTTCAATTCAATTAATTTATTATGAATATTTCAGCCCTTTAAAATTACCAATTTTATTACTATTTTTGTGATTATTCTAAAAAAATCAATCTCAACAGGAGGAACATAAATGGCAGTGGACATTGAAGCTCAGATAAAAGACGCAATAGTTGAAAAATTAGGCGTAGAAGAATCAAAAGTTACACCAAACGCATCATTTATCAACGATCTTGGCGCAGATTCACTTGATACAGTTGAACTGATAATGGAGCTTGAAAACCGTTTCAATATCCAGATTCCCGATGAAGATCAGGAAAAGATCCAGACAGTTGGCGATGCAATCACCTATGTTAAATCAAAAGTTGCTTAAGTAAAAGATCTCAAATGCAAAATAAGCGAGTTGTAATAACCGGACTTGGTGTAGTATCACCGCTTGGGAACACAGTTTCCGAATTCTGGGATAATTTGATCGCAGGAAAAAGCGGCGCCGGACCGATAACCTATTTTGATACAACACATTTTAAAACAAAATTTGCCTGCCAGGTTAAAGATTTTGATCCGCTTAATTATATGGATAAAAAACTTTCAACCCGTGTGGATCCTTTTACACAATTCGCGCTTGCAGCTTCTCAGATGGCTTTCATTGATTCAGGGCTTGATATGACAAAGATAGACCCGTACAGGGTTGGTGTTGTTTATGGCTCCGGTATTGGCGGTATGTGGACCTATGATAAGGAAATGAGAAAACTTTACGATAAGCAGGGCGACCCGGACAGAATAAGTCCGTTCTTTATACCGATGCTTATTGCTGATATTGCTGCAGGCAGAATTTCGATGATGTTCGGGCTTAAGGGTCCAAACTACGCTACAATTTCTGCATGTACAACCTCAGCGCATTCAATTGCTGACTCCGTAATGTTAATACAGCGCGGAAACGCAGATGTAATGGTGACAGGCGGTTCTGAAGCCGTTATATGCCCGATGGGTGTTGGCGGATTCAATGCCATGAAGGCGCTATCAACCCGTAACGATGCACCTGAGAAGGCATCACGTCCGTTTGAAAAGGACAGGGATGGCTTTGTAATGGGTGAAGGCGGCGCAACTCTGATACTGGAAAGTCTTGATTTTGCAAAGGCAAGAGGAGCTAAAATTTATGGTGAAATCGCAGGAATTGGTTTGACTGCGGACGCTCATCATATTACAGAACCTGCGCCTGAAGGCGTAGGCGTTGCTGAGGCCATGAGAATTGCTATCAAAGATGCCGGAATGAAACCCGAAGATATTGATTGCGTTAACGCTCACGGAACTTCAACATATTACAACGATAAGAACGAGACGGCGGCTATAAAACACGTTTTTGGCAAACATGCTTATGATATACCGGTGCATTCAATAAAATCCATGATCGGACATTTACTTGGCGCAGCCGGCGCAATTGAATCTATTGTATCAGTTTTAACAATTAATAAAGGCATGGTTCCGCCTACCATTAATTACGACACTCCTGACCCTGAATTGGACCTTAACTATGTGCCTAATAAAGCTATAAAAAAAGATATCAATACAGTAATGTGTGATAACAGCGGTTTTGGGGGACATAACACTGCATTGGTGTTTAAAAAGTACGAAGCATAATACTTGTACTTAATGATAAGTGAAAATCACGAATAGGATAATATGTTTGGCGTATTAAAAACCCTAAGAAAATTTGTCCCTGCCTTCAGGCGAAAAGAAGATGATGATATCTATTCCGCAATTGCCTCGTTTGACTTTAAGACATTCCAGTCTACTATCGATTACCAGATAATCCATAAAAATTTTTTTATTAACGCCTTAACTCACCGCTCATTTCTTAAATCAAAGGCAACAAACGGCGTCAAGTTTTCTTCCAACGAAAGGCTCGAGTATCTTGGCGATGCCGTGCTGGATACTATTGTTGCGGAATATCTTTATAAGAATTTCCCTGAATCAGAAGAAGGTGACCTGACAAAATACCGTTCGGTTTTGGTAAACCAGCGTTTTCTTGCCGAAAGAGCTAAAGTTATTAACCTGCAGAAATTTCTGCTGGCAGCCCCAACTGCTTTAAAATCAATCGAAGATGGATACGATACAATCTTATCAGACGCGTATGAGGCATTGATTGGCGCGATATTTCTTGACAGGGGATATGATGCCGCAAAGGATTTTTTGAATAATCAGATCTTTAAAAAGCTTGATGTAAAATGGCTTAACCAGTTTGATGAAAATTATAAGAGCAAGCTCCTGGAATATACACAGGCAAATACAGATTATATCCCTGATTACAAAGTTATTAATCAGGAAGGCCCGGAGCATAATAAGCTTTTCACAGTTGAAGTACAGATTAACGAAAGAGCATTGGGTATCGGCAAAGGCAGAACCAAAAAGACCGCTGAGCAGGAAGCCGCAAACAATGCTTTAAAGAACCTTGATGTAATTGAAAAAATGGGGCTCAAAAAAAAGAAAAAAGGCGCTTAAAAACAATATTCATTAAATCCGCTTTAAGGAAGCAGACAATTGTTACTCTCAAAATTAATACTTCAGAAAATCTCACCTCTTTATAAATAATAAAAAGATATAAATATAATAAAATGCATACTTTTGTAAACAGACATATTGGCCCTACAGAACATGAAGTTACCGAAATGCTCAAAGTTATCGGAGCTTCATCTGTTGATGACCTGGTAAACCAGATAGTTCCGGCATCAATCAGAACAAACAAAGAGCTTAATACAGGCGATGCCTTAAGCGAACAGGAATTGCTTCAGCACCTTCGCAGGCTTGCTTCAAAAAATAAAGTGTTCAGATCATATATAGGCTATGGATATTACGGCACATTTACACCAACTGTCATACTCCGTAACATAATGGAGAATCCGGGCTGGTATACACAGTATACGCCTTACCAGGCAGAAATTGCCCAGGGAAGGCTTGAAGCTTTGCTTAATTATCAGACAATGGTTGTTGATCTTACAGGTCTGCCTGTTGCCAATGCATCACTTCTTGATGAGGGAACTGCCGCCGCTGAGGCAATGCATTTACTCTTTGCATCAAGAAAACCGGAGAAGAAGAACGCGAATAAATTTTTTGTTTCTGATGAATGCTTTGCGCAGACAATTGATATTCTCAAAACCAGGACTGAACCAATAGGGGTTGAACTTGTTGTTGGCGATATTAATAAGGTTGAGCTAACTGATGATATATTCGGGATACTTGTTCAATACCCAAATGCTGATGGTGAAATTAAAGATTACAAAGCTTTGTTTGATAAAGCTCATGCAAAAGGAATATCATGCGTAACTGCAGCTGACCTTCTGAGTCTTGCATTAATTACACCACCGGGTGAATTTGGCGCGGATATATCAGTAGGCAATACACAAAGATTTGGAGTACCAATGGGCTATGGCGGCCCGCATGCTGCATATTTTGCATGTAAAGATGATTTCCGCAGACTAATGCCGGGAAGAATAATAGGCGTGTCTATAGATAGAACCGGTAACAGAGCATACAGAATGGCGCTGCAGACCCGTGAGCAGCATATCCGCAGGGAAAAGGCAACAAGCAATATCTGCACTGCACAGGTTCTGCTTGCAATTATGGCAGGGATGTACGGTGTTTATCACGGCCCCGTTGGAATCAAAACAATTGCCGCAAGAATTCATAACTTAACTGCAATGTTTGCAGGTGGTTTGAAGCAGCTTGGATTTAAGCAGGAAAATAAATACTTTTTTGATACTTTAAAAATTGATACAGGAAGTGCTGAAAAATTAAATGCATTAAAGAAAAAATTTACTGACTCAGGTATTAATTTAAGATACTTTGATGATAAATTCATCGGCATTTCTCTTGATGAGACTTCAACTGAAGAAGATATAGATGATATTCTGAATATCTTTGGTGACGGGAAAAAGGTTCAGATTTCAATTACTTCAAATGGGGAGAGTTTACCCGAATCACTGAAGAGGAAATCAAACTTTATGCTTCACCCTGTATTTAACACCCATCACAGCGAAACAGAAATGCTGCGGTATATGAAAAAGCTTGAGAATAAGGATCTATCATTAAATATGTCAATGATACCTTTAGGCTCATGCACAATGAAGCTGAATGCAACCAGCGAAATGATTCCCGTTACATGGCCTGAGTTCGGGGCACTGCATCCATTTATTCCAGTTGACCAGGCAGAAGGATACATGGAGGTTTTTAAAGATCTTGAAGCTGAGCTAGCTGAAATTTCCGGGTTCCCTAAAGTATCACTTCAGCCTAATTCAGGGGCGCAGGGTGAGTATTCAGGATTAATGGTAATCCGAGAATATCACAAAGCAAATGGCCAGCAGCATAGAAATGTTGTACTCATACCCGCATCTGCCCATGGCACAAATCCGGCAAGCGCTGTTATGGCAGGAATGAAAGTAGTTGTAGTAAAAACAATGGAGCATGGTGATATTGATGTTGCTGACTTAAAGGTCAAAGCAGAGCAGAACAAAGAAAACCTTGCGGCACTAATGGTAACTTATCCTTCAACACACGGTGTGTTTGAAGAAAGAATTAAAGAAATATGCGAAATTATTCATATGAATGGCGGCCAGGTATATATGGATGGCGC
>JBDTNV010000013.1:0-37735 GCA_039933555.1 Ignavibacteria bacterium | reverse complement strand
GGTGGCTTATCATTCCTACTATATGATAATCATTGGTGCCGTAGTGGAAAGAGCGTTCCCTGCCTTTGGAAAATCCTTTAAAACTGCCCTGCAGCTGCATGAAGAGTTTATCCAGCGGAATTCCGCGCGAAGTGAATACACCTAAATTCCTGTGCATGGGGAGGATGTATTCATCCGCCGCCATTGCCATTGTAAGACCGACGGATATTGCTTCCTGCCCGATGCCTGAGAACCATTTGCTTATCTTACCAAGCCTTAAGTTAAGCAGCATTTTTTCTTCTATCATTCTGGGCAGCAAAATTGCTTTATAAAGCTCCAGCAAAGTTTCATCGGAATATTTTTTGCGGTTGAATTCCATTGCAATTTTTAAATTGTCCTTTGGTATTTCTTCGTGGTCGTTTATATTATGCATGTAAATATATTGTACTTTTAAAAAGATTTATGTTATAAAAAAAGGGAAGACATATTATAGCTTCCCTTTTATGGAAATTTTGTAAATATAAATTAAATTATTCTTTTGGAGCGGTAAATGATCTTCCTGCAAATTCCTGGTCAAGCATTAACAATCCTTCGCCTTTGCCGCCGATGATCTGCATCTTGCCTAATGCTTTGCTTGCTGATGATTCTTCTTCAACCTGTTCATCAATGTACCACTTCAAAAAGCTGTTAACAGCATGGTCATTTTCCTTGATGGCTTCATCCATCAGGTCATTGATAGCTTTGGTTACCTTTACTTCATGCGCAAGTGCTTTTTCAAATACTTCTACAGGGGATTTAAATCCAAAATCCGGTTTTGATATCTGCTGAAGCTCAACTTTACCGCCTTTATCAATTACAAAGTGGAAAATTTTCATGGCATGGAAGTGTTCTTCCTGCGCCTGCACATGGAAATAATTTGCAATACCATCTAAGTTCATCCCGTGGAAATATGCTGCCATTGAAAGGTATTCGTATTCTGAAAAGAATTCATTGTTCAGCTGTTTATTCAGTTCACTCTGAAGTTTATTTGATAACATAAGAAAAGCTCCTTAATATTTATTTGTTTTCAGTAAAATTACTAATAATATCAATCAGTTAAAATGCAAAAATGTTTCAAAAACCTGTATATTTCTTTTAAAATCAGGAACTTAATATCTATCCTGCTTTTGACTTCAATCATAAATAACAAACATGAATTTCTCTATTTCACCATTTCTATATCTCACAAATTCACTATTTCTCTATTTCACTATTTAAACTTATCTATGAGCCTTCTATCTTTCTTTGTGGGTCTGCCTGCGCCTTTGAATTTGCTTTGGTATGATATGAATCTTTCGGTTTGAAGCTTATCAAGCTCTTCCTTTGGAGTGATATCCAGCGCAAAGTTTTTTACGAGCGGAGCCGATACCCTTTTTTCAAGCAGTTCAATCACTTTATATGAACGCTTTACATATCCCTGCTGAACAGTTATGACCTCACCAGCTTTGACATGACGTGAAGGCTTAATGCTTTTGCCTTCAATTTTTACTTTGCCGCCTTCACAGGCATCAGTAGCAATGCTGCGGGATTTGAACACCCTTATGCACCATAAATATTTATCAACACGTACCGGCAATTAGGAATTACGAATTAGGAATTACGAATAATTTATTCAAATCTTCACGCATTCTCTCAAATCTTTTTACTGCGGTTTCAATGAATTCCTCATTTATCATTTTCTTCAATTCCTCTTCACCCGCAACATCAAACTCGTTTATTTTGAATGTCTGCTCAAGTCCTTCCTGTTCAAATTTCACTAAATACTTCTGGTTCCATAAAAATATCGTTATTCTGCACTTTGCGTGATGTATCTCTGCTATTGTTCTCATTTAAATTATTACCGCTAAAATTATATTTACAACTGTAATTACTGCAAGTCCTATAATTGCAGTCTTACGCGTATGCTTATCAGCAAAGAAATATGTGTAAATTGCTTTTAAGATATTATTAGAAATTATCGCCTGAAGTGATGCCTTTGCAATGAGATTCATTCCAATTGAATACTTACCCTGGAAGAGATTCAGAAGGAACGGATCAATATCGGTAAAACCAACTATGTATGATAGTATATTCAACCCGCCGAAACCGAATGATGATACTACATAATGAGTCAGCAGACTGAAGAACACAAATAAACCCGCAAACAACAATGCTGTTTTCAGCTCTAACGGATTTGTGTGACCATCGGCATTCTTTGCAGTATCTGCAGCGTTCGGACGCTTGATATAATAAACAACTCCCGCTGTTATTAATGATACCGCTATCAATACCAGAAAATAGGGAAGTAAAAGATATCCAAGCGAGCTGTTGAATATGAACATCAGTAACATTATGCGCAGGTACATCATTGCGGTTGCCGTAATGATAGATGCTGCGAATAAATTGGATGTATCGCTCGTTAGCTCACGGCTGCGTTTGGCAAGTATTACTGTTGTTGCTGTTGAGCTGTACATACCTCCCAGGATACCCGATATAACAACCCCTGACTTTTTGAACACAAACTTTTGCAGCAGGTAACTTACATATGATATTGTTGATACCACAACAACTGTCAGCCATATTGTGTAAGCAGAAATGTTAAGGTATGGAATATCAGGCGTCTTTGGTGATATCGGAAGAACTACACCGGCAATAATAAGGAACTTCGCAATTGTCGTAAACTCATCCATGTTGATGCCTTTGGAAATATTGCTAAGGAATTCCTTCCGCTCAACAAGTATAAGCACTGTAACAACAATTACCACGGTCAGCCATTTAGGCTGCGTAATTATTAATGGACCAAGAGAATAAGTAATAAGAGCAACCATAATAGAGGTCATTCCGTAAGCCTTATAGTCACGGATCTTGCCCCAGTAAAATACTGCAAGCATTATCCCAACAACAACTAAACCTGCAATAAATAATGCAGGGTATCCCGGTGAGAGTGAATAGAGAATAAATCCCAGCATTCCAATGAATGCAAATGAACGGTCAGTTCCAAATACAGCTAATCTATCTGTCTCCTCGAGTGTGCGCTTTTTCTGCTCAATGCCGATAATAAGCGCGAACACAAGTGTTAAAATGAAATTGAGGAATACCTCCGGTATTTGGTCTATTATTTGCATATTAAACACTTAAAAATATCGTATTTGTAAAGGGAATTCAAGGATATAAGACTGATTCATTGATTAGCTTTTTCTCTTTTAACACTTATATAATCTTAGTAATTTTGCTGATAAACTAATGGATTCCCGCCTAAGCAGGAAATTTTACAATGGAGCTTACAGGAAATATCGTAGATGTTTTAAACAGGAAAATTTTCCCCGGTACTGTTACAATAGAAAACGGTAAGATTAAATCAGTTACACCAAAGGATGGTAAATTTGATACTTATATCATGCCCGGATTTGTTGATGCGCACGTTCATGTTGAAAGCTCAATGCTTATTCCATCGGAATTTGCGCGGCTATCGGTTTTGCATGGGACTGTAGCGACGGTTTCTGATCCGCATGAAATTGGAAATGTGTTGGGAGTTGCGGGAGTGCGTTACATGATAGATAACGGCAAAAAAGTACCGTTCAAGTTCTATTTCGGCGCGCCATCATGTGTGCCTGCGACTTCTTTTGAAACTGCGGGAGCCGTTATTACTGCTGAAGATATTAGAAAGCTTTTTGAAGAAGACGGCTTAAAGTACCTGAGTGAAATGATGAACTACCCGGGCGTTCTGCACCGTGACCCGCTGGTGATGGATAAAATTAATATCGCTCACCAGCTAGGCAGACCCGTTGATGGGCATGCCCCCGGTTTAAAGGGTGATGATGCAAAGAAATACATCGAAGCGGGAATTTCAACCGATCATGAATGCTTTACACTTGATGAAGCGCTGGATAAAATTAAGTACGGAATGAAGATACTCATTCGGGAAGGTTCAGCAGCTAAGAATTATGAAGCATTGCACCCATTATTAAAGAGCCATCCTGATATGGTGATGTTTTGCAGTGATGATAAGCACCCGAATGATCTTGTAATAAGCCAGATAGATGACCATGTACGCCGCTCAATTGCATATGGCTATGATCTCTTTGATGTATTGAATGCCGCATGTGTTAATCCGGTTAAACATTACAAATTAGAAGTGGGACTTCTGCAAAACGGTGATCCGGCCGATATGATAGTTGTTAATAACCTCACTGATTTTAAAGTTCAGCAAACTTTTATCAACGGTAGGCTTGTTGCTGATGCAGGTAAATCGTTAATTGAACGGGTACCATCTGAAATAGTGAATAATTTCAACACCTCCAGGAAAAATGTAAAGGATTTTGCCTGTGATG
This sequence comes from Ignavibacteria bacterium, assembly GCA_039933555.1. Lineage (GTDB taxonomy): Bacteria > Bacteroidota > Ignavibacteria > Tepidaquicellales > OLB5 > OLB5. Next base: position 33,407 of record JBDTNV010000013.1, on the reverse strand, counting down.
CTGAAACTGACGGCGCACCTGAGATCAGGGTAATTAAAGCTCTTGACGGCCAGCTGATAACTGAAGAGCTTCACGAGCCGGCAAAACTATTTGACGCGAAGCTGGTATCAAATATTCAAAATGATGTGCTAAAGTTGGCAGTAGTATGCAGGTATAATAATTCAAAGCCTGCAGTTGCGTTTATCAGGGGGTTTGGACTCAAAAAAGGAGCAATTGCATCGTGCGTTGCGCATGATTCGCATAATATAATCGCAGTCGGCGTAAGCGATGAAGATATTTGTAATGCTGTTAATGGTATCATTGATTATAAAGGCGGTATTTCAGTTGCATTTGATAATAATGTTGAAGTCCTGCCCCTGCCTGTAGCAGGTATTATGACAAATGAAGATGGTTACAGCACTGCAGAAAAATATACCAGGCTTGATGCTATGGCTAAGGAGTTGGGGACACAACTCCACGCGCCATTTATGACCCTTTCATTTATGGCTTTGCTTGTTATTCCCCAGTTAAAGCTGAGTGATAAAGGCCTTTTTGATGGCAGGAAATTTGAATTTGTTGATATGTTAGTATGATAAGTTCGTGCTAAGGCGCTAAGACGCAAAATTTTCAAACAACGAAAGTAAGAGACTCAAAGTGAAAATTATATATGAATTGATTAGCCCCGCTCTTTAGAGCGGGGGATGAAAGACCAAAATACAGGGACTTTAGTCCCGGATAATTATTACTTATTTTAATCTTTTTCATAAATATAGCTGCATATTTTCATCAGCGATAAGGGCTAAAGCCCGAATAATGGTTTATATGCGCCCACGACCTAAAGGTCGTGGCAACAAACAATAACGAATACTATTAAATCTTTTTTGTTTAGACTTTTGAAGTCTGATTACAATTTAATATTTTGCATACATTCACTTTAAATAACGAGGAATATATTATAAGGCTTTTTGATGAGTCATCCGATTCAGCGGAAGAGCTAACGGACCTGCTCCACCGGGCTTATAAACGGCTTGCTGATATAGGGCTGAATTTTGTTGCAACCTATCAAAGTGTAGAATACACCCGAAACTATTTTAAAAAAGGAGAGTGTTATATCCTTGTATCCACTGGTAAGCTTTTGGGAACTGTATTTTACTATACAGCAATGTGGGATAACGCGCCCGATATTTATAAGATGGAAGACTCTGCTTTAATTGGTAAATTTGCTGTTGAGCCTGAATTGCAAAACAACGGACTCGGTTCAAAGCTGATGGATTTTGTTGAATCGCATGCCATGGAAAAAAATAAGAAAAGAACTGTTCTCGATACATCAGAGAAAGCACTGCATCTTATTGAGTATTATAAAAAAAGAGGATACGAATACAAACATCACTGGCAATGGCCGGACGTAAACTATAAAAGTGTTATTTTAAGTAAAGAGTTATTATCGTAAATATGAGTCAGGTTACAAACCTGACTCTACTGGATAATATTTTTTTTGCGAGGTGCGTATGCGATGTAGCAATCTATAGATTAAACCATAATCAAGAGCAGCCAAATGTACATACCAAAACATTTCGAAGAAAAAGACAGGTCTCAACTGGTGGAATTCATGAAGGAATATAATTTTGCCACTATTGTTAATTCCGCTAAGAAAAGATACTGGGCGACACATATTCCATTCCTGGTTGAAGAACCTAAAGGTGATGTGATACTTAAGGCTCATATGGCTAAAGCTAATCCACAGTGGGCAAATTTCAGAGATGATGAAGAAGTACTGGTAATTTTTCAGGAACCGCATTCATACATATCACCAAAGCTGTATGAAAATAAAGTAAGCGTTCCAACGTGGAATTATATAGCTGTACATGCGTATGGAGTTCCCCATATACTGCCATCCATTGAAGAAAAAATAAGCCTGCTTGAGGATTCTTTCAAAGTATTTGAACCCTCCTTTAAAGCCCAGTGGGAGACTCTCCCGGAAGATTACAAAAATGAGCTGCTGGGTGGAATAGTAGCGTTTGAAATTAAGGTTACAAATATTGAAGGTAAGTTCAAATTAAGCCAAAACCGGACCGAGGGGGACAGGGAAAGGATAATCAATAAATTGAGCCAAAAGGATGATAAAGTTAAGCAGGATATTGCAGGATTTATGTATAAACGGGAATAATTTGGTTTAAATATATGAATAATCATATATTTAAATTTTTTTCGGACTAACGTTTTTAAGGTATTTCCCCATAATTATATTTAGTTTATTTTGCCAAAATAAGAATGTAAAAATTTTGCATTTAGTAAAAGTACGGGGTTATTTATGGCTAAGACCAATCAGCCAAAAACAGTTTTATCATCGAAAAATACTTCTATTATATCAGTAGCTGAATCATTATTAAAAGATGCGGGAATATTATATTCTGTAAGTATGAACGGTATTACCGAAATACAGGTCACAGGCGAAGAAAACATTTTCAATGCCAGGAAAATCCTTATAGATTTGGAAGAGCTGGATTTCCACGATAAAAATCAGGTCAGTTAGAAATTGATTTATGTTTAAGTTTAATAAATAAGTTTTTAAATTACAGCGGAATTTAACTCCGCTTTTTTTATGCCCTCTCAACGCGTAAATAGGATCATATTATATTTCTGTTTTTAAAATTAAATTTAGTGAACATGAAAAAAATTCTCATCTTAGGCGGTACGGGATTTGTCGGCAGAATCCTTACTGAAAACCTCATCAAAAAAGGTATCCATCCGGTATTGTTTAACCGCGGAAAGCGATCACCCGGGATTTTTCCTGAACTGCGCCATATTACCGGTGACAGGCTGAATAATGATGAGATCAAACAGATAGCTGGTGAGAGTTGGGATGTTGTCATTGATTTCAGCTGCATGTTCCCCGTTAATCTTGATGAAATTACCGAATTGCTAAAAGGTAAAGTTGGAAGGTATATATTTGTATCAACTGCGAGCGTTTACCCAATGGATGATCCCGCATTCTGGAGCTCACCGGTTAAGGAAGACGCACAAACTTTGCCCTGCACCACTGAACAGAAAACTGACCCGGATGTTATGGCGACTTATGGCCAGAAAAAAGCAGAGTGTGAAAGGATTTTGCTTGGAAAGGATTGGCTTGATGCGATAATCTTTCGCCCGGGTTTAATATACGGCAGGTATGATTATACTGATAGATTTTATTACTGGCTTTACAGGGTGTATAATAATTCCAGGATATTGCTGCCCGAAGGCGGGAAGGAAAAATTTACTGCAACTTACAGCGAGGATTTTGCTGAATTAATAGGTTCTGCAATCGATGTAGAAAAACACAATAAAGTATATAACGCCTCAACACATTTACCGGAGACTCTGAAAGGTTATATTTCTTATGCTGCTGAGCTTCTTGGTAAATCACCTGAGCTGGTAAGCGTAAGCAGTGAATTCATAGGGGAAAATAAGCTCGAGCCGTGGGGGGATCTTCCTCTGTGGGTAGGCGCATTAAATATGACAATGGATAACTCCAAAGCCGTAAATGATTTCCCGGTATTCTTCCATACACTTAAAGAAAGCTTAAAAGGCTGCATTGAGTATTATTCATCACTGGAGTGGAAAGCGCCAAGTGCCGGCATAACACTGGAGCGTGAAAAGGAATTGATAGAAAAAGCTTCCAAATTGCCTTAATATGCTTTTTACTTAAATTAGTTTATTTAGCTTTTGATAATTAATTTTATGTGACCTCTAAGGGGTCATTTTTTTTAATGTAATAGATCTATAAACGCAAAAACTCCTAAGGAGTTTTTATACTACAGGTTCAAATTTATCGAATTCGTGAAAATTCGTGTAATTTGCGGCTTGAGCTTTTAATTTTAACCCTTGACAAAAATAATTTTATCAATTAACTTTGTACTGCAAAGTACTTTCAAATGGAAATTAAACTAAAGTATAATGGAGCCTAAGAGCACGGATAATAAAAATATTGAAAGCAGTAAAGAGCATTTAAAAAACCTCTCTGAGATTCGTAACTTAATGGAGCGTTCATCAAGCTTCATTTCGCTCAGCGGCCTTTCGGGTGTAAGCGCCGGCATCATGGGCCTGATAGCGGCTTTTGTTCTTCACAGCAGGCTTAATCCTTTCCTTAATTACAAAAGTGATGTATACGTTACAGCAGATAAAAGAGGGGAGCTTATCATTTTTGGCATAGTAGTCTCCGCAATTATTCTGGTTATTACATTTGCTATGGCAATTTTCTTTACTGCGCGCAAAGCTAAAAAGAACGGACTTCCCGTATGGGATGGTTCAGCGAAAAGGCTGGTAGTAAGCCTCTTCATACCGCTTGTTACAGGCGGAGCATTCTGCCTTATCCTCATTTACCAGTATTTTGACTGGCTTGTGCTGCCATCAATGCTGGTTTTCTACGGATTGGCTTTGCTGAATGCCGGAAAGTATACACACAATGAAATTAAATGGCTGGGATTATCTGAGATTGTTATCGGGCTTGCTGCAATGCTTTTTTTAAGCAATGCAATTTATTTCTGGGGACTGGGTTTCGGAGTTATGAATATACTGTACGGTTTGGTTATGTACTTTAAGCATGAAAGATGAAAAGGGTTCGAAAGTTTGAAAGTTAAAAAGTAACAGATAAATATTGAGTAATTGAAAGATATTTTAATAAATATAAATAAACTTTTTGAAAGCAAGGTCAGGCTTGGAATAATGTCAATTCTTGTTGTGAATGAGACAGTTGATTTCAACTCGCTCAAATCGCACCTTGATATAACTGACGGCAACCTGGCCAGCCATATTGCATCGCTTGAGAAAGCAAAATATGTAAAAGTTAATAAAACATTTATAGGCAAGAAACCAAATACTATGTATTCGGTCACAGCCGGGGGAAAGAGAGCATTCAGCGAACATTTAGACGCACTTGAAAGGTTAATAAACAGCAGTCTTAACAACAAATAAATACTGCCGGAAAAAACAAAATTGAACACACCATCAAACAATCAGAAATTTTACAACAACAGTTGGCTTACCGGAATTTTTCCCTCACGTGAGGGAACATCATTATGCGGCGATCAGTATAAGGTAAACATAATAAATGAAAAACAAGAAAACTATCACACAGGGAGAAAATTCTGATGTATAAGCCGCGGTTTCTGATAACAATAGCATTACTCGTTCTTTATAACTTTTTCTTCTGGTCAGAAAAACTTGGACTGAACATTTTCATTTTCTTTACTTTAGGAATTATCGTCTTACTGGTAATGAATGAAGAGAATATCAAAAATAAAAATGTAATTATCTCGCTCTTTGGGGTGCTGTTTTCTACGGCAATGGTGGTGGTTAATAATTCAGGCTACTCTAAGTTTGCATCATTTGTTTGTTTTATGATATTTACCGGCTTTATACACCAGCCGGTACTTAAGACGGCCTATAATGCAGTACTTACAACAGTAAGCAGTTTTGTGATCTTTCCCTATAACATTTATTCTGAGCTTAAGTTTGCAGCTACAAAATTCAAGGCAGTAAAGATCATTTTCAAGTTCGCACGCCTTGCGCTGATACCCGTAATATTCTTTGTAATTTTCTATTCAATTTATGCTTACTCTAATCCCGTTTTTAATTCTTATTCTGTAACATTTTGGGATTCAATAGGGAAATATCTCTACGACGTATTCCTTCACTATCCTTTACTTAGATTTTTCTACCTGCTTCTTGGATTAATGCTTATTATGGCGTTTATGTACAACAGGAACTTTAAACCGTTTAGTGAGCTTGATAATTCATTCCATGAAACCCTCCAGAGGAATAAGGAATTCAAAGTACACTCCAGAACTAAGCCAATGAAGAAAATACATTTAATGTATACAATGTTTTCTTACCGGTTTAAGTTCAATACTCTTAAGCTTGAAACAAAAATGGGAATAGTCATGCTTGTTATGATGAATATGCTGCTTCTACTTTTGAATATCATCGATGTTCAGGTAACCTGGCTAGGATTTGATGCTTCGAATATTGATAATCTTGCATATTATGTGCATGAGGGCACATATTACCTCATATTCAGCATAATGCTTTCGATGGCTATACTGCTTGTAATTTTCCGGGGCAGCCAGAATTACCTTGGTGCAAATACGATTCTCAAATTCCTTGCCTTTGGATGGATACTTCAGAACGCTTTTATGGCATTATCTGTTGTTATGCGCAATATTTATTACATAGACTACTATTACGCGCTATCATACAAGAGAATAGGTGTTATGATATTTATTCTATTAACGCTGTTCGGACTCTTAACAATGGCAATCAAGATCTATAATAAAAAAACAACATTCTGGCTCTTAAAGATGAACAGTACTGCCTCAGTTGTTATGCTGTTAATAATGAGCTCCTTCAGCTGGGATACTGCTATTGCTGAATTCAATTTAAAGAATCCAGATAAAGATAAAATTGATGTTGAATACCTGCTCAGGCTGAGTGATGATACTCTCCCAATACTTGATAAGCATAAGGATGTACTCGATAAAGAATACATGCGGCCCAGTTTTCTTTTCAGTGAATATGCATACGGGCTGGAAGAATATGAAATGAAAGTCACAAGTTACGTTAGTGATCAAAGGAACTATTCATGGCTATCGTGGAATCTTGCCGATGAGAAAACTATCAATTATTATACTGAGCGCGGCTTGGAAAAATATCTGCCGCTGGAATATAAACGAAAGAAAACTGAAATTGACAATCAGAATAATGAATTGAAAACAGTCCCGCGGAAAGATATCAATGCATATGAAAAGCGTGAAACTGAACCTAAAATATCACCAAAAACTACCAAATAATGCCTGAAGCGGATAGATATTTTGATAAATTCTCTATTGCAGGATTAGTCCTTCTTCTTCCTGTTACTGTTATACTTCTTTCTATTTTGTTAAGGGGCATTAATTCAGAGATACTCTTCTATGCATTATTCCAAATTAAGAATGTGGTTAATCCATATGTTGTTATGAATATTGCTTCACTATTTTCCTTCGTAATATGTATTACTGATATTATCAGGATAAATCATAAGGAATTTAATAATAAATTTGAGGAAAGGTTTGTTTATCAGAAAAGTTTCCTCAATACTGCTTTGGTATTTGTGAATTCAAGTTACATAATTATCATATACCTTTATTATGATCTCGTAAAACTTGGAAATATACCTGTTGGCAGAAATTAAGATCACAAAATAGAAAATGTTTGAAAACAATAATAGTAAAATGTAATGAAACAGGAAATTATCGATAATATTGAAAATCCGGTAATATTGGAGAAACTTTACCGGGATAATCAAACTGAATTCACACTTAATTTTAATGAATTGTACTCGGAAATCAAAACATTCCCAATAGCTCAGTTTTGGAATGTAAGGCTTCTTGAAGAAAAAAACCACGTAGCTTACGCGGATAATTTTGAAGAAACAGGTGATAATTCATTAAGTAAACAGTTTAAACTTTATTTTACAGTTATAGCTGCATTTGTTTGCGGTACAATTATTAAATTTCCCGATATGATCGGTTATAATTTTCAAAATTTTATAACTGATAACGGGCCATTTATTCTTTTTCCTGCTTTGGCCTTATTTTATTTATTAAAGTATAAAGCAGATAGTAAAAAATATGTATTTATATACTCAATTGTTCTCGTTTCGGCAATATTCATGAATATACTGCCATGGCTGGAAAACAGTGATACAAGGATACTTTCTGCAATTCATTTTTCAGTAATAACATGGATATTACTCGGCGCTGCATATATTAATTTCGACTTCACCTCGAGGAAAAACCGGATGATGTTCTTAAAACGTAATGGTGATATGTTTATTCTAACGGGAGTAATTTTATGTGCAGGAATGCTCCTAATTATGCTGACTGTTGGGATGTTTAAAGTAATAGAAGTTAGAATAGACTGGTTTTTAGAGAAATATGTAGTAGTTTATGGTTTGGTCTCAGCTCCTTTATTAGCAAATTATATGATAGAAAGCTCACCAAAAATAATTAATAAAGTTGCCCCGTTTATTTCAAAGCTATTTACACCGCTGATGCTTATCCTTATGACCTGTTTTTTATCAATTATGGTTTTTTTCGGTAAAAATCCTTTTAATAACCGCGAAGAATTAATTGTCTTTAATGTTTTGCTTACAGTTATTATGGCGGTTATTGTATTTTCATTTTCGGGGAATTCAGCAGATCATAAGTCAGTTTACAATAAGATACTGCTCGTTCTTTCTTTGGAAGCTATAATAATCAATATTATAGCACTCTCAGCGATAATTTACAGACTATTCTCATTTGGCATAAGCCCTAACAGGATCGCAGTCATTGGTGCAAATGTTTTGTTATTCTCAAACTTGATCCTCTTAACACTAAAGCTTATTCAGTTCATACGTAATAAAACATCGCCTCAAAATGTTGAAAAGAGTATGGCCCAAATGCTGCCTGTTTATGCTGTTTGGGCAATAGTCGTTTCCGTGTTTCTTCCGTTTTTTTTCTCATTTAAATAATTGCTAATTTTAATAAAATTATGAAAACAAAAATAGTCTTATTCAGTTACATGCTTGCGCTTATTGTATTCGCCCAATGCTCAAGCAAAGAAAAATCACTTGGTGTTGGGGATAAAGTACAGCATGATGATTTCTTCTATTCAATACAAAAAGTTTTGAAGACGCCCGATTTTGTTGGAAAGAAATCAAATGGTACTTTTTATGTAATCATGTTTAAAGTCCAGAATGATGCCAAGAGAGTTGAGCATGGATGGGATAGAAATGTTGTTTATGTCACAGATGAGAACGGAAAGGAATATGAGAACAATACTGAACTGGAAAAGGAATACTGCAGGATCAATTATGAATCATATAAAGAGAAATACGTAACCAAAGCAGGCAGTTCAGATTCAACAGTAATAGTTTTTGAAATCCCGAATGACGTTAAGCAGCCTTATGTTAAGTACAGGGGAGATTTCCTGATGGGTGATATGTTTGACGGAAATCAGTTTAAGAATTCCAAAGTGAAGTTGTTTTAAGAGGGACTAATAAAATTTTCTGTTTTTCCTGAGAATTTTTTATTAAATTTGTGGAAAATCAATTAATAACTATATGGATTCCACAAAGATAATCTCGATCAGCATGGGGAGTATATACGCTGAAGATTATGATGATTCATTCAGGTTCTACAACGGTGTACTTGGTCTCGATGATTACAGTCCAATGGGTGATAAAGCCTGCTATTTCAATATCGGCAAGGATCAAGGACTGTATCTTGAAGGCGGGTATGAGCCTCCGGAATACGGAAATGATGCAGCAAAAGCATCATTTACATTTCAGGTAAACTCGGCTTCAAAGCTTTTTGAAAAGCTAAGGAAGAATGCTATAAGAACCGTGCAAAAAGAACCAATGAAAATGGCTGAAAATATATTCTGGTTTCAGTGTTTTGACCCTTCGGGGAATATTATTGAATTTGTCGGTGGGGAGTAAAACTCAGAAAGTCATCGGATGACTTCAAGTCATCCGATGACTATGAATTCTCTTACAGCTTAGAATCTATAAAATACGGCAGCATCTTGCGCCATGAAGGCCAGTCATGGGGGATATCATATCCCCAAAGGTCAAGCTCATGGTCAATACCTTTTTCATTCAGCACATTGCTTAAATTTTTTGATGCCTCTGGATTTTCATAGCTTCCTTGTCCAGTCGTAATATATATATGCTTCTTTCCCCTTATCTGGTTAAGGAGAGTCTCATCATTTAAGTTCGATAGATAATCAACCGGTGAATTAAAATAAACATTTTCATCGTAATAGCCTTTTGAGTAATCCTTCAGGTCATATGAGCCACTCATTGCAATTGTTCCTTCAAACAAGTCGGGTCTGCGGAAAAAAGTATTTGCGGCATGTAAAGCTCCGAAAGATGCTCCGGTCGTAATTATCTGTACATCGTTGCCGCATAGTTGTTTTATGAACGGAACAACCTCGTTTGCCACATATTCATTGAACTGTTTGTGACGCTCTGATTTATATTCAGGGTTGTTCTCATCATTCAGCCAGCTTTCACTGTTGATGCTGTTGATCGATATAGCCCTAACCTTCCCGCTGTTAATATAAGGTGTTAATGATTCTATTAAATGAAATCTTTCATACTCAAGGTAATCAGCTGCAGCCGTTGGGAACATCAGAAGTGCATATTGGTTGCCTGTTCCGTAAACGACAGTTTCCATTTCTTTGTTGAGATTCGGACTCCACCATTTGTGAATTTCTCTTTGCATATATAGTTAAATTTAGATTTGTCTTCGGGTGTGAAGTTACAAAATTACTGATTTTAAATGCAAGATTAAAGCCCCAACCCTTAAAATAATCACCCCGTTACTCTAAAATATTTGGCATAGTAAATCATTTAACTTATTTTTATAATTAAAGATACTCTGATATAAAATCACTGATTTTAAGCTAAAAAAGCAGCTTTTTAGATAACATTTAATAAATCATTCCAATGGGTAAAAAAGTAAAAGCAGAAAAAACCACTTCATCACCTGCAGAAAAGAGCGAAAAAAAACTCAGGAAAATTCAGGAAGAAATCAATGAGAGCAGGAAAAAATATATCAAGCTCGTCTCCAAACTGGCTAAGATGGATGTTGATGATTACACGCTAAAGGATAGAGACGGCAAAGATGTAAAACTTTCTGAAATGTTTGGTGATAAAGAAAACCTGGTATTAATTCATAACATGGGTAAATCATGTTCCTACTGCACACTTTGGGCAGATGGCTTCAGCGGTGTAACATATTTCATGGAAAAAAAAGCGGCATTTGTGGTTGTTTCTCCTGATGCCCCGGAAGTGCAGAAGGAGTTTGCTGAATCGCGCGGCTGGAAATTTAAAATGTATTCCGGCGCAGGTTCAAGCTTTATTAAAGATATGGGCTATTACACCGATGCTGGTTCATACTGGCCGGGAGTCTCAGTATTTCATAAAGGTGGCTCTGGCAAAATTACACGCATCTCAAAAGATTTCTTCGGGCCGGGTGATTTTTATTCCAGCCCCTGGCATTTCTTTGACCTGCTTCCGCAGGAAGAAAAAAGCAAGGAAAAATGACAATTTCAGCCTTACCAAATGAATTGGAAAAGCTTGTGGGTGAATTCCGCCAAATGAAAAATGAGTCATCAGAGCTCTTCAGGAAGATCACGGATAAAAGCTTTAATAAAAGGCCGGAAACAGGCGGATGGTCTGCTGCTGAATGTGTAGACCACCTTATTGTTACCGGGATCGATTACTGCGACCAATATGAAAATGCTTTGAGGAAGGTAATGGAAAAAGATCTTAAGTTAACCCGTGAGCTTAAGTATTCCTGGTTCGGTAAACGTTTTATTAGTTTCGTTGAGCCTCCTGTCAGATTTAAGGCTAAGGCTCCCAAAAGATGGAAACCTGATTCCGATATTAATCTCAACAAAGCATCAAAAGCATACCAGCAGCTTCAGGATAGGTATATTGATCTTATCAATTCTTCAGCGGGCTGGGATATTTCAAAAGTAAAGCTCCCTTCACCGGCTACAAAACTTATCAAATTTTCAGGGCTTGAAATGCTTGCTATAAATTCAGCGCATCAGAGAAGGCATTTCCTTCAGGCGAAAAAGGCGCTGAATATAAAATAAATTTTAACATTTTTTTAAGGAGACAAAACTATGTCAATGAGCTCATTTAATTTTAAGGAATGGATCGAAGAGAACCGCCATTTGCTAAAGCCGCCGGTTGGCAACAAATGTATGGTTGATGGGGACCTAATTGTGATGGTTGTAGGCGGACCCAACGCACGCAAAGATTACCATTACGAAGAAGGTGCTGAATTTTTCTACCAGATTGAAGGTGATATTGTTGTTAAGGTCATAGAGGACGGCAAGCCCAAAGATATCCATATTAAAGAAGGGGAAATGTTCTACCTGCCTCCAAACACACCGCACTCCCCACAAAGGCCCGCTGATACAATAGGCCTAGTGATTGAGCGTAAGCGTGATGAAAAAGAGCTTGATGCTTTCCAGTGGTACTGCGAAAATTGCGGTAACAAGCTTTACGAGGAATTCGTAAAACTTGATAACATCGTAACCCAGCTTCCGCCGATATTTGAAAAATTCTGGGGTGATATTGATAAGCGTACCTGCAAAAAATGCGGTACAGTTATGGAGCCGCCGACTAAAAAATAATATAAAGAAATAGGGACAATGAAAATAGAAATTGTTAATGTTGAGTCAATACAGGCCTTGACCATTAAAGATAGCTGCACTGCTAAAGAACTTTCAAAGAAATATCAGGAGCTTTACAGCGAAATAGGTAAAGTTATTAAGGAGCAGTCACTTAAGGTGTCATCAATGCCTTTTGGTATTTACCATAGTTTTTCTCTGGAGCATGTTGATGTTGAAGCGGGTATTCCAGTTGAAGGCACACCCAAACCGGAAGGCCGGGTGAATGTCATCAATACATATTCCGGTAATGCTGCAAGGGCTACGTTCATCGGTCCCTATGAAAAGCTTGGCGATGCATGGGATGAATTCTTTAAATGGATGGGTGAAAACGGTTTTATTCCCGGGTTTCCTTGTTATGAGATATATGTAACTGATCCCGCAAATGAGGCGGACAACAGTAAATGGCAGACCGATCTTTACTTTCCATTGCCGTAAACATCAATTTTAAACCGAATGAAAATAGACATTCACACACATATCCTGCCTGAGAACTGGCCTGATCTGAACAAAAAATATAACACTCACGGTTTTGTTACCATAGAGCATCATAAACCCTGCTGTGCAAAAATGATGATAGGGGATAAAGTGTTCCGTGAAATTACAGATAATTCATGGAGCTATGCAAAAAGAATAACCGAGTGCGATGAGCATAATGTAAATATCCAGGTGCTTTCAACTGTACCTGTAATGTTCAATTACTGGGCTAAGCCTGAGGCTACTTATGACCTTTCCAGATACTTAAATGATCATATTGCAGGTGTGGTTCGTGATAACCCTTCCCGTTTTATAGGTCTCGGAACTTTGCCGATGCAGGATACAGGTCTTGCAATAAAAGAACTTGAAAGGTGTATGGAAGAGCTTGGCCTTGCTGGCATTGAAATTGGTACCCATATTCACGGCAAAAACCTTGATGACTCTGATATTTGTGAAATTTTCCACGCCTGTGAAGAAATGAATGCCGCTGTATTTGTTCATCCATGGGATATGCTCGGGCGGGATAGGATGCCTGAATATTGGCTTCCCTGGCTTGTTGGTATGCCTGCAGAAACATCACTTGCCATCTGCTCTATGATATTTGGCGGAGTGTTTGAAAAGTACAAGAAATTAAGAGTTTGTTTTGCTCACGGTGGCGGTTCATTCCCTTTTTCGATCGGAAGGATTGAGCATGGTTTTAATGTAAGGCCTGATCTTGTGCAGACAAAGAATAAAATAAATCCGCGCAATTATCTTGGCAAGTTCTATCTTGATTCACTTGTACATGATGAATTAGCTATGAAATTCCTGATTGACTTAATTGGCGAAGACAGTATTGTAATGGGCTCTGATTATCCTTTTCCCTTGGGTGAGCATTCCCCCGGAAAACTTATTGAATCAATGGCTGAGCTGAATAATGTTGTAAAAGAAAAATTATTGTGGAAAAACGCTGTTGAATTCCTTGGGATTAAAGGACTTATTCAAAAAATGTATACCAAAAATTAAGTTTTTGACTGTTGGGCCATTTTTTGCCTGAATCTTCTTATCCATGTAAACTGTATTAAGTATAATACCAATAGTCCCGCAAAACCACCAAATAAAAACCACGACTGAACCCAAATATTGATGAGTAATAGAAAAACAGCAAAAAAAATTGTTTGATACTGCGATAATTTTAATGTGTAGATCTGGTTTATAACCAGCTTCCCACTCAAAAATTCAGGATGTTTAAAAGATAGCTTATAAGTAAATATATTCTGCAGATGGCGTGTGATAATAAACGTGTATAATATGAATATCGCGCCGTAAAAAAAATCAAACAAAGTAACACGCATCAGATTAGAAGCAAGATAAAAATAAAGAGTAATAAGGCACACAGCTAAGATGTGTTTGTAGTTGAACATTTTTAGCTTGTTAATATCCTTTTGCCATACCGGATTAAGCTCATACTCTTCTGATGTGAAGTATTTGAAATACTCTTTATCCCTAAGTTTTTTCCCAATTATTGTAAGGTAATAATCGCTCAGCATTAGAATCGGGATACTTATCACGGCAAAAATTCTGCTTAATTCCATTATGCTATTTTATTAATATCATTTTTCTAGTTTCAGTAAATTCAACGCTTTCCAGTTTATAATAATACATCCCTGAAGCAAGATTTGTTCCTGCAAAATCAGCTTCATAGCTGCCTGCAGTGAGATATTCATTCACCAAGACAGAAACCTGCTGGCCAATGGAGTTAAAGACCGAAAGCTTTATGTTATTACCTGTTGCCGGAACGTCAAACCTGATCTTTGTAACCGGATTAAATGGATTGGGGAAGTTTTGATGAAGCTTCAAATTACCGGGGATATTGGTATTTACCTGCTGAATGCCCGATATATTGACTATATTATGAAATGTGACAGTGTTATTACCTGCGTTCGGAACCGCAAGTGTATCTGCAAACTTATTAATATAAATATCGGCTGGGCTGCTTAAGCCGCTTGTAACCACTACAGGAGAAAGAGTAAAATTTATATCATATCTTACGACTGATTGTATTCCCCATGTGGAAATATATACGTTATCGTATTTATCAAGTTTGATACCATCGCAATTTGAATATGGTGTTGTAATTAGAACAGACATTGATGAATCCGCTAGGTTTATCGATCTTACCGGCGCGCTTCCGCCCCAGCAGCAAATCAAGAGTCTGTTCCGGGGAAAATCCAACACCAGCCCGTTTGGTGTGCTGATTGTACTTGTAATATATTGCCAGAATGAGCCGTTTGAGGAATTCAGCTTATAAATTCTTTTATTTGTAAAATCCGATAGATATATTATACCGGTATTATCAATTGCAATTCCATTAAGAAACGTTGCTCCGGTTATTGTTGCGGTGAAAACCTGAGCTGCATTTGATAACGAAAAGCCTCGAACAGTACTGCCCTGGCATGCGTATGCAACTCCATTATATATTGCAATTCCATGTGTGCCCCCGCTGGAAGAAACAAAATCTGTAACCACACCAGTTGAGCTCCTCTGCATAATTTTGCCATTAGAGTTAGTTACCAGGTAACGGTTGTAAACAGAATCATATGTAACACTTTCGGGTCCTGTATATTGCGAATATATCAAAGAAAAGTTCAAAACAATTAACAATGATACAATAAAAAATATCCTCACGCTGCTCTCCTGAAATTAATTTATAAGCCGTAAATTTAGTGATTTATTTACAACATTTTAGTGCAATAAATAGATATATCTTTGACTGTAAGTTTAATTATTGTATTAGTAATTTACATATTAATCCTGAATTTATTCAATTTAAGTTCATAAATATGAAAAAATTAGCATTCTTATTAATTCTGTTTACAGCATGTATATTTGCACAGTCTGGGGATACAGTTGTAACATCCTCAGGATTGAAATACATAGTTGTAAAAAAGGGCAGTGGCAAAAAATCAGAAATTGGAAAAGTTGCCGAAGTTCACTATACCGGATGGCTTCTAGATGGAAAGAAGTTTGATTCATCCCGTGACAGGAATGAGCCGTTTGAGTTCACACTTGGTGCAAAGCAGGTAATTTCCGGATGGGATGAAGGGGTCTCGTTAATGAAAATAGGTGACCAGTTCAGATTTATTTTACCACCAGAACTTGCCTACGGAGAAAGAGGGGCCGGTGAGATAATACCACCAAATGCAACATTAATATTTGATGTTGAGCTTCTTGGTGTTCATAAACCGAAGAAATCTATAGTTGATACTCTGATGGCTGTAATTCTTGATAAAAATGTTGAGAAGGCAATTGAAGTATATGAAGATCTTAAATATAATTATGAAAATAAGTACAATTTCAAGGAAAGTGAACTTAATATCCTTGGGTACCAGTTATTGCAGGTTGGAATGAATAAGCAGGCAGTTGAAATATTCAAACTGAATGTTGAGCAGTACCCGAACTCTGCCAATGTTTACGACAGCCTTGGAGAAGGATGTATGACAGACGGCGACAAGAAAAATGCAGTCAAGTATTATGAGATTTCCCTTAAACTGAATCCGGATAACGAGAATGCAAAGAAAATGCTTGAACAGTTAAATGCAAAATAAAAATCAGAATTAAAACCAATGAGACTAAATGATCTGATGTTTCTCGAAGGTAAGTGGAGCGGCCAGGGTGTAGCTGAATATCCAACAATAAATAATTGCGAATATAGCGAACAGCTTATATTTGAATACGACAAAAGCAAAAATGTAATCTTCTATATTCAGAGGACAAAGTTTCTTGAGGCTACAAAGTCGGCTGATACACTGCACCTGGAGTCAGGCTTTATGAAACTAAATGATGAGGGGAGCATTGAACTTTCAAACTCACAGAATAACGGCCGGGTTGAGGTTTTGACGCTCAAGGAAATTACAATAGATGGCGGTGAGACTAAAGTTTTGTTCACTTCAAAGCTATTCGGCAATGATCCAAGAATGGTCAGGACTGAAAGAGAGTATATTCTTCATGGGGATTCCTTAAGTTATGTTATGAAAATGGCAACTGTGAACAACAATAGCCTTAAAACACATTTAAAAGCAGAACTAAAACGGGATTTCTAAGTGCAATACGAAAATAAAATTGATTTTGCAAAGAAACTTGATTCAAATGACCCCCTGAAAAAATACAGGGATAAGTTTTTTATTCCCAAAACCGAAGACGGAAAAGATGTGATATACTTTGCCGGTAACTCCTTGGGCTTGCAGCCTAAGACTGTCCGCGCATATGTTGAGCAGGAGCTTTTGGATTGGGAAAAAATGGGTGTTGAGGGCCATAACCACGCTAAAAATCCATGGCTGCCTTATCTTGAATTCCTTACTAAGCAAACCGCGGCTTTAGTGGGTGCAATGCCGGATGAAGTTGTTAATATGAATTCCCTTTCCGTGAACCTGCATCTGATGATGGTCTCATTTTACAGGCCAACTCCCCAAAGGAATAAAATACTTATCGAAGCAAATGCTTTTCCTTCTGACCATTACGCGGTGCAGTCACAAATCAAATTCCACGGATATGACCCCAAGACATCGTTGGTTGAAATGAAGCCCAGGGAGGATGAATCGGTAATAAGGACAGAAGATGTTTTAGAATACATCGAAAAAGAAGGGGATTCAGTAGCACTGATAATGTTTGCGGGAGTAAATTATTATACCGGGCAGGCTTTTGAATATGAAAAAATTACTTCTGCCGGTCACAAAAAGGGATGCATTGTTGGATTCGACCACGCTCATGGCGCCGGGAACTTACTGCTTAAGCTGCATGATTGGGATGTTGATTTTGCAGTATGGTGTTCATATAAATACTTAAACGGTGGACCGGGTGCAATTGCAGGGGCTTTTGTTCACAAAAAGCATTTGCTAGA
This sequence comes from Ignavibacteria bacterium, assembly GCA_039933555.1. GTDB lineage: Bacteria > Bacteroidota > Ignavibacteria > Tepidaquicellales > OLB5 > OLB5. Next base: position 15,823 of record JBDTNV010000013.1, on the reverse strand, counting down.
TATGACGATTCCTAAATTCTGGGGATGGTGGGGTCAGGATAAGGCGACAAGATTCTTAATGCATCATGACTTTCAGCCGATACCCACTGTTGAGAGCTGGCAGCTTAGCAACCCTCCGATATTACAGCTTGCAGCACTTAGGGCATCACTTGATATTTTCTATGATTCAGGAATGGAAGCGCTTCGTCAAAAAAGTGAATTGCTTACCGGATTTATGGAAGACCTTATTGACAAAAATAATATCGGTAATATTGAAATTATTACTCCAAGAGAACCAAACCAGCGGGGATGCCAGCTTTCTCTCAGGGCAAGATCCGGTGGCAGAGAACTTCACAAAAAATTAAATGATAACGGTATAGTTTGTGACTGGCGTGAGCCTGATGTAATTCGTGTTGCACCCGTTCCGCTGTACAATACTTTTATGGATGTTTGGAATTTTGTAAAGATTTTGAACTCTTAAACCTAACAGATATATGGTCTTGAAAATATGAAAAACATAACAATTGTCGGTGCGGGACTCGCAGGTTCATTGCTTTCGGTTTACCTTGCAAAGAAGGGCTATAACGTTAACGTATATGAGCGCAGGCCTGATATGCGCAAAGCAAAGATAAGCGCGGGAAAATCTATAAATCTGGCTCTCTCAACAAGAGGCATCCATGCATTAAAAGAAGTGGGATTGTATGAAGAGATAATGAAGATATCTATCCCGATGTATGGCAGGATGATACACTCCATAGATGGCTCAACACAGCTTCAGCCTTACGGAAAGGACAATACGGAATACATAAACTCAGTATCTCGTGGTGAGCTGAATAAAAAATTAATGGATCTTGCCGAAGAATTCCCAGGCGTGAAATTCCACTTTGATAAGAGATGTCTTGGTATGGATTCGGATAAGAATGAGATCTATTTCCATGATGAAGTTTCTAAGACTACCACCGCCGTGCATTCTGAAATCACCATAGCAACTGACGGGGCAACATCACCTGTCAGAATGGAAATGCTCAAGATTCCACGGTTCGATTTTTCGCAGGTATATGAAAACTACGGGTATAAGGAGCTTCATATACCTCCAAATGCTGATGGTACTTTCAGAATGGAAACAAATGCTCTGCATATCTGGCCGCGCGGATCATTTATGCTCATAGCGCTGCCTAACATGGATGGCAGCTTTACATGTACATTATTCCTCGCTTATGATAGTTCACTTGGCGGTGATAACAGCTTTGAACACTTGTCTGATAATGAGAAAGTAAGAAAATTCTTTGAGGTAAACTTCCCGGACGCCATTGGATTGATGCCTGAGCTGCTTACTGATTTTTTCGCAAATCCAACTGGTAACCTGATAACAATAAAATGCTACCCATGGATAGTTGATGATAAGCTTGCATTGCTTGGTGATTCAGCCCATGCAATTGTCCCGTTTTTTGGCCAGGGTATGAATGCCGCCTTTGAAGATTGTACTTATCTTAATGAATGCATTAATAAGTATTCGGGTGACTGGAAGAAAATATTCAGTGAATATCAGCAGCTGAGGAAAGTAAACACCGATGCTATTGCTGACTTAGCACAGGAAAATTTCATCGAAATGCGTGACCTTGTTTCTGAACCCCGCTACCAGCTTAAGAAAAAGATTGAAGCATTGCTGTATAAAAAATATCCGGATATATTTATTCCCAAATACACTATGGTTACATTTTTGAGGGTGCCTTACTCGGTCGCATTAGAAAGAGGCATTATTCAGGAAGGCATTTTACAGGAACTAAGTGAAAAAATCACAAAGTCTGAGGAAACTGATATGAAATTTGCTGATAAGCTAATAAAATTCAGACTCAAAAAGCTTGATTTTTAAAATTAAATGTAAGTTCATCTGAATAATTCTAAAAGGGGCTAATAGCCCCTTTTATTTTTAAATTTACTTTTCTCGCTTTTTGCGGTCCCGCGTTTCTGCTTAGCGGGATGCTTGTTTTATTACTTCACAAGTACCATTTTTCTTGTTTCTTTAAACGATCCCGCTTCAAGTGTGTAGAAATACATTCCTGAAGCATAGTCAGCGGCATTGAATTCAGCTTCGTAATTCCCTGCATTTAAATTCTGGTCAACAAGTGTTTTAACGGCTTTACCTGAGGCATCATATACCATTAATTTGGTTGTGAATGAATTTCTTTCCCCGTCCTTTGGTATGCTGAATTTTATTTTTGTAATGGGGTTAAAGGGATTTGGATAGTTTTGTCCGAGTGAAAAATTATCCGGAACCTCAAGGTTTGTATGAGTTACTCCTGTCGGATTGCCGAACTTCAATACATACAAGCCCGTTGCAATATCTGATCCGATGAACTTCCCTGAGCTGTAATACGGAAAAACATTCCACGCGCCCTGGTAATCTGTCCCTGAAGCAGGGTAAGTATCATAATATCCAATAACCGTTGGCTGTGCAGGCAGGTTATGAACATCCAGTGCAATTATGCCTGCCCGGTAATGAGCCATGAATATTGTATCACCTTTGAAATATGCATTATGTACCATTGCTGTTTCATAGGGAATATATTCATAAGCCAAAGTTATATTAGTTAAGCTTGCGGCATCCCAAATCTTTAAGTGATTAGAACCGCCCTCATCTGTTGTTAAGAGCCACCTCCTGTTATCGCTGAACCAGACATTATGGCAAACAGCATTCGGGTAAATGAACTGACCAACAAGCGCCGGGGCATCTTTATTTGTCACACTTATGATAGACATTTTGCTGTTTGGGTTGTATACATTTGCCGCATATACAGTATCGTTCTTAACAAAACAATCGTGGGAGTATGGCGCCGGACCGTTGCCGCGTTTAACCGGATTTTCCCTGTCAGTTACATCAAGTACAACAATTCCGCCCGAGTTATAGTTTGCGCCGTTTAAGTACAGGAAATTACCGCTGCTCTTAATTGTGTGTGTTGTAGTGTATCCGGCAAAGGTCCAGTTCTTTACATGGTGAACTGAATCCGGTAAATATTGCAGATCAACAATCTGCAAACCATAATTAGCGCCGGTGCCTTCTGATACTATATATAGATAGTGGTCAAGCACAGTAAACTCCCTGTAATTGTAGAATGATGTCGGGCCGGGAACTGTATCACACTGTACCACGCTGTTGGAATTTGTGATATCATATATACCTGTTCCGTTCCAGTAGCCTATGAACGCATACTCTCTTCCGTTGGGGGCCGTCCATCCCCAGCAGGATGAGTAATGAAATCCGGCGGGAGTGCCGCCTGCCCCATGGTCATTTTTATTTGCGATAAGCTGCATATTCATCAATGCCTGTGAAAATGTGCCTGATGAGAGCGTTGTCATTACTAAAACAATTAATATCTTTATAACTTTTTTCATATTATTATAAATAAATTAAAATACTTAGTTTGCTGATAACCTTACCTGTGCCGTGGGAACAACCTGTGAAAAAGAATTTGAGAGACCTTGAATTGAACCAAATGATACTGCGGATATATTTCCGGTAAATAAAGTCAAGTAAAACGGAACACTCAAAGCTGTACCCTGCTCATATCTCGGTTCAAGTGAGATCAATACTCTATAATTATTATTTAAGCTTACAATATCAGGAACTCCGCCGCCCGGGCAGTTAGCCTGCAGCCAGTCATGACCCGGAACAGCCCACGTTAAGCCGCCGGAGAGCTGGCACTGCTGGTTATTATCACCTGCAGAGGGATTATCAAACCTGCCGATGTTATAAATATTACTGCTGTTTGAATTATCAATTATCCACGCCTGGTAGGTCCAATCAGCTGTATCAGGCAAAGTGGGGAGAGTTATTCCCGCGGTACTTCCGCTAGTATCTTTAGTAAACCAGATCCCTTTTTGATATTGTGATGATGCAGTTCCGGTAGTGGGTGATGCTAAGATAAAATCTGCAGAAGATGAGCCGAACTGAGCTGATGAAGGAAGAATATCCTCGTAGCTCATAGTGAGATCAAATACAATTTCGCTGCCAATTAGCTGTTTTGCGCCGCCAAGAATTTTTATGTTGCTTGGTATAGTATCATTGTATCCCGGCGGCTGTATGGTTATTATTATATCACCTACATTATTTATGTTGCTTATCTTTCCCAGGTTGGGAGTGAAAGGGTTTCCGGATGTATCTGTTACGGAACCGGTGATTGAAATAGCGAAGCGGCCCATGCTTCGGAATGCATTTTCATCGTGATCAAAATTAGCTGTTATTAGGCTGCCCCAAAGCTCATATGTGCCAACAACATTTTTATCTATTGCCTCGAGCCTTGTAACACTGAATGTACCTTTATTCTGCGGTGTTACTACACCGGAATCATTACATGAAAAAATAAAAATAATACTTAATAGAAAAAACGCTGCTCTTAGTTTATTCATTTAAAAATTTAATTATTAATTACCAAGCCCCGGGGTTATACATATACCCGCAGGGAATGACGCCATTTCAATATCTTTAATCTTGTTATGGCCGGCCCATACATCTATGACCGCTGTTGTTCCCGGTTTTTTGCCTGATGTTGCGGGATGGTGAACAAATCCCCCGTTTGTTGATTCACATGTAACATAAGCATAATGCCCGTCAGCGGAAAAATCAACAAAATGCGGCTGCGCGCCGACGTTTGATATTGTCTTTACAACCGTGTTAGTTGCAACATCAATTACCGTTACTGAGTTTGAGCCCTGGTTAGGCACGTAGCACCAGCGGCCATCGGGAGAAATTTCGAGTGACAATGGATTTAACCCGGTGGGTACATTTACAATAAATATCCTGTTCAATACATCAAATACCCTTACGTCATTTGATTTCCTGCAGGATACATACACATATTTATCATCAGGGGTAATACAAACCTGGTAGGGGATAAAGTTATTTGTACCGGTTCCGCTTACAGGGACGGAAGGATCGACCTGTACTACATTTTCTATCTGTTCAGTTGCGGTATTAATTACATAGAGGAATTCACTTATCTGTGTTGCTGTAAATAACAGTGATTCATCCCTTGTGAGCCTCAGTCCATGCGGCCTGTTCATTCTAGATTCGGTGATACTGCCGGTAACAGTCATTGTATTGGCATCAAATACCTTTATGCTGCCTGCTGTTGTGAAATCTGTGATATAGCCTTTAGTGCCGTTGTTGGTAAGTACAATGTGCGCCGGTGAGCTTCCTATTAATACTCTGCCTGCCTGCTGGTATGTGCGGGCATCGTATTTTTCCAAGTATCCTTCTGATATTAGACTTACATAAAAATAACTGCCCTGGTTATCCACTGTTATAACATGCGGCGCGTCAAGAGGTTGGTTTACATTATCCCTTCCTCCTACATTTATAAGCCTTACAAGATGATTGTTATCAAGATCAACCACAGCAACAAGATCAGCCGCCTGGTTGGTTATAAATGCTTTATTTGTTATGTTGGAAAATGCCACTTCGCCGTTATCATTTTTTGCGCCCTGGTTTATCCAGTCAACAATTTTTAATAGCTGGTTGGCGGCTAAAGGCATTCCCTGTGTGTATGGCATTTGCGCCTTTGGCATGAGGGGTTCAGAAAAAGCACTGATATTTGTATCTACCCTGTTGATATGCTGTATCATATGGCTCCATGTAGCGTTATATGGCACAACTTCAGCTCCAAACGTTGAGCCGTTTTTCATTAACGCATCCCAGCTGGTGAGGTCAATACCTGATTGGTGATCGGTTGCGTTATGACAGCCGGGGAAAGTGCAGTTTTGCGCCAGTATCGGTTGGATATCACGGTTAAAGCTGACAGGCTCGCCGGTTATAACCGTACTTCCTGAGTCACATCCCATAAAGTTAATGGAATTTAGTGCCAAAACACCGCTAATAGAAGCGATAATGAGGATTATTTTCTTTTTCACTGTTTCTTTTGATTTAAGCGCCAAATGTATTTAATATTAACTACATTTACAATGATTATATTTCGTGTGTTATTAACTTTAAACGGCTATAAATCCTTAATAATTTCAGGTATTTCTGCTTTTTAAGGTTAATAATTAAGGACTGTTTTTGGCAAAGCAGCTCATCTTTCTTTTGAAACATCTTCTGGGTGGATTCCGGTTGATAAGTTGTTTTTTTATCGAACAATCGCCGGGATGTGCTTGCTGATTGTTATGTGCACATTTTTCTTCTGAATTCCAATAAATTACCTCACTTTTAATTTTCATTTTTTTCATACCCGTTTTGCTTATTGATTACTCAGTTTTTTGGGCGGGTGAAACGGCCGTATTTTGCTTTTCTGAGCTCTAGATCCAATATTCGTATACCTAAAGAAGATTTGCTTACCCACTTTATTGGGTAATTTAAACAAACCAGTTGATGAAAACGAAGAATTATGCATCTTAAAGGAATGGAAATTTAATATGCAATATGCATACAATATTAATATAACATATGTCAATTGCAAATGCAAGGAAAATCAAAAGCCTTCGCCACAAAGACACAAAGTCACAAAGGAACACATAGAAAAGCAAAATCAATTTTTTCTCAAAACCGCTAAGAGCGCAAAGTTTTTAACCTCTGAGGCCTATGGACTGCCTCAGGCAGTTGTGACATGTCAAATATCATCCCGCTAAGCAGAAGCGAGGGACTGCATAAAGCGCAGAAAGCTTTTCACTGCAGAGACGCAGAGGTTTTGCTATATTTATTTGTTGGTGAACTTAAAGCCCTTCGTCAACACCTGGTGGACAATAGCAAGCTTAGTGAAAACAAAAAAACCGAAACCCCCATTTTTTGCTCATTAGGTATTTAATAATTGAAAATTAATCTGCAATTAAAAATATTCAGGTTTCTCATCCCCCCTTTGTTTATAAAGGGGGGGACAGTTTTTTTGAATACCCCAATCCCCGCAATTAAACGAGCTTGCAAACTTGGGATAATTTGTGAGGGGGGTTACGCCTTAAAACTATTTGAGATAGGGAAGATGAAAGGACACCACCCCGGCATTGACTCGTACTTAAGGTTTTACTTTCACTAATACTAATATTGTCAGTTCTGAGGACCTGACACAAGCTGTAAATTATTAAATTATTGTTGTTGTTTAACATAAACCTAACAATTACACTATTTCCTCAAATTCTCAATTATTACACAATCAAAAAAATAGCATACTAACTTTCAAAAATTAACCCTAAATTACTGTATTAACGGGTTAAAATGAAGAATATTGCTGTTTTAGGCTCTACAGGTTCTATAGGTAAAAATACGCTTGAAGTTGTAAGGAATCTAAACCGGAATAATTACCCGGTTTCTGTTAAATATATTTCTGCAAATTCAAATGTTGAGTTACTTGTAAACCAGATAGAAGAATTCAAACCCAAAGCCGCAGTAATTTTCAATGAAGAAAGCTTTGGAGAGCTTAGCTCACGTTCTTTAAAACATAAGTGTGAAATTCTTTGCGGGCAGTCAGGCATCAATGAAATTGCCGCTCGTGACGATTTTGAGCTTGTTGTAAATGCGCTCGTAGGTTTCAGCGGGTTAAAACCAACCATTGAAGCTATCAAACACGGCAAGGATATAGCTTTGGCTAATAAGGAATCACTGGTCGTAGCAGGGGAGCTTATTTATTCAATGCTCGCAAAGAGTAAGTCTCATTTACTGCCCATAGATAGCGAGCACAGCGCAATACTCCAATGCCTGCAGGGTGAGCCTATAAAGGAAGTTACAAAGCTCATTCTAACAGCATCCGGCGGCCCGTTCAGAGAATATGATAAAGAGTCACTTGGGAGTGTAACCGTTGAGCAGGCTTTAAATCACCCCAATTGGGTGATGGGTAATAAGATAACCATAGATTCAGCCACGTTAATGAACAAAGGTTTTGAAATTATTGAAGCTAAATGGTTGTTCAATATAGAAGCGGATAAGATCGAGGTTTTAATACATCCGCAGTCAATTATCCACTCAATGGTGGAATTTTCCGATGGTTCAGTTAAGGCGCAGTTAGGTGTTCCGGATATGAAGGTGCCGATTCAATACGCATTAACATATCCTTCAAGGGTAGCTTCAGATTACCCGAGGATTGATTTTAAATCATTGAAAAATCTAACGTTTGATGAGCCTGATCTGGATAAATTTGAGTGTTTAAAGCTGGCATATGATGTAATAAAACTCGGCGGCTCATACCCTGTAGTTTTGAACGGGGCAAATGAAGCGGCAGTTGATCTCTTCCTTAAGGAAAAAATAAAGTTCTCTGATATTTCCTGTTTGATAAGAGGCGCAATGGATAAACATACAAACCACAGCTCGCCAACACTTGAGAGTATTGTTGATATTGATAACTGGTCCAGAAAAATTGTTCAGGAAGCATCACTTGAGCTTGCAGCATGAACGGGTACAAAAATAGAAAAAGTTTTTTAATATAGTAATATTGCAAGGGTACTTTTAACCGGTGAATTTACCGGTCAGATTGCAAAAGGAGATAAACAAAATAACATGGGTGTAGTAAGCACAATTCTTTACTTTCTAATAACGATCGTGATACTTGTTTTTGTTCACGAGTTCGGACATTTTGCCGCGGCAAAACTGTGTAAAATGAGAGTTGATAAGTTTTACCTTTTCTTTGATTTCTTTAATTTAAAGATATTCAAGTTTGTAAAAGGCGATACCGAGTACGGCCTTGGCGTATTTCCATTAGGCGGCTACGTAAAAGTAGCAGGTATGATAGATGAGAGCATGGATAAGGAATTCTTAGCAAAAGAACCTCAGCCGTGGGAATTCCGTTCAAAACCCGTTTGGCAGAGAATGTTCGTTATCACTGCCGGCGTCATCATGAATACGCTTTTAGCTTTTGCAATTTTCTATACCATTAACCTGGTTGAAGGAAAACAGAAGATGGAAACAGGCGTTATAGGTTATGTATCACCGGGCTCGATAGCTGCAAAATACAACGTTGTTCCGGGCACGCTAATACTTTCAATTAACGGGCGGCCCGTTGAGTATTGGGATGACGTACGCGGCACTATCTTCATTGAAAGTATGGGTGAAGATGTTGATATAAAATTAAACAATAAGGGTGTAATTAAGGATGTATTGATCTCTAAGGATGAATTAAGAGATCAGGGTGAGCGCACTCTTGGTATATACCCGGTAAGTATGGATCCTGTCATTCAACAGGTTGCTGAAGACAGACCGGCAAAACAAATGGGACTCCAAAACGGGGATGTGATCACAGAAGCCAACGGTACCCCAATTACACATTCACAGCAGTTTGTTGATATTATCAAATCAAATGCGGGTAAGGATATCGCGGTTAAGTGGAATAGAGGCGGCTCAATAATGAGCGGCGTTGTTAAGCCGGATGCAGACAGCACTATAGGTATTGGAATCGGTAAATATACAGGTACCGTAAAGACAATAAAGTATAATGTTCTAACAGCTATTCCGCAGGGCGCAAGCGACTTATGGCATTACGGCGTTGTGCTCTTTGTTAAATCGATGTGGAAGATAATTAAGGGTGATATTGCGTTTTCAAAAGCAGTAGGGGGACCCGTTAAAATTGCGCAGTACGCAGGCCAATCAGCAGAAGGCGGATTTTTATCCTTCCTCGGGTTTATGGCTATGCTTTCAATCACTTTGGCGATAATCAATATTCTGCCTTTTCCTGCTTTAGATGGCGGGCATTTTGTATTCCTGCTTTACGAGGGGATATTCCGTAAGCCTGTATCGCATAAGATTCAGATAGTAGTGCAGAATGTCGGTTTTATAATCCTGATGGGATTTATGGCATTTGTAGTATATAATGATATTATTCACATATAATAAATAAGTGAAATAGAGTAATAGCTTTAGCGGCATTACAGTGATTTTCTAAAATGGCCAATATTTTTATTGGTCATTTTTTATGAAAACTTCGTACCCGTTTAGAGATGTTTGCTCTTTGAATTTAAAACCAAAATATGCAAAATAAGTATTACATAATTGATTTTGACAGCACTTTTGTAAAGGTCGAAGCTTTGGATGAACTTGCTGAGATCGCGCTGAAGAGATCACCGGAGAGAAAAGCGGTATGTACTGAAATAAAGCGATTAACCAATGCTGCAATGAACGGCGATATTACCTTTGCTGAATCCCTCAGAAAGCGTGTAGGCTTGCTTAAGGCCAACAGGGGACACATTGAGGAGCTTGTGAAGAAATTAAGCAAACAGGTATCCAGATCAATTAAAGGCAACTCGCAATTTTTCAGGAAGTACAGCAGTAATATCATAATTATATCCGGCGGATTTAAGGAATACATCATCCCCGTTGTGAAAAAGCTTGGCATTCCCGCAGAAAATGTTTACGCAAATACATTTACATTTGATAAAAAGGGGAATATCACCGGATTTGACAGGAAGAACCTCCTTTCAGGCAACGACGGCAAGGTTAAGCAGCTTAGAGCATTGAAGCTCAAAGGTGAGCTTATCGGAATAGGAGACGGAGAGACCGATTATGAATTGAAAAAGTCCAGACTTATAAATAAATTCTATGCATTCACAGAAAATATTGAGCGGCTTGAGGTCACAAAGAAAGCTGACCATATTGCACCAAGCTTTGATGAATTTTTATATATATCACATTTACCAATGAGTATATCATATCCAAAGAACAGAATAAAAGTATTGCTGCTTGAAAATATCCACAAAGATGCGCTTGCACTTTTCAAGGCAGAGGGCTATAATGTTGAGGTAATATCCAAAAGTTTAAGTGAATCGGATCTAGCCGAAAAAATTAAGGATGTATCTATCCTTGGCATCCGTTCAAAAACCGTTGTATCAGAAAAAATAATTTCAAAAGCCAAAAAGCTGCTTGCAGTTGGCGCCTTTTGCGTTGGTACTAACCAAATTGACCTGAATGCATGCCTTAGACGCGGAATTATTGCGTTTAACGCGCCTTTCAGCAATACACGCAGCGTGGTTGAGCTTGTCTTGGGCGAGATAATCATGCTCATGCGCGGGATCACAGATAAAAGCAATAATCTTCACAAGGGTGTGTGGGATAAATCTTCAAAGAACAGCGTAGAAGTACGCGGAAAGAAACTGGGTATTATTGGGTACGGTAAAATAGGCTCACAGTTATCGGTACTTGCTGAAGATCTTGGCATGGAAGTTTATTTCTATGATGTGCTCGAAAAGCTTGCTTTGGGTAATGCCAGGAAATGCCACTCGATGAAGGAATTGCTTAAGAAGGCTGACGTAATTTCTGTTCATGTTGATGGAAGTGAGCAGAATAATAGTCTTATTGGTGAAAAGGAATTCCGTTTGATGAAAGACGGTGTAATCTTCCTGAATTTGAGCCGGGGATTTGTTGTTGATATAGATTCTTTAATTAAAAATATTACTTCAGGAAAAATTAAAGGCGCATCGATTGATGTTTTCCCGTATGAACCTGAGAGTAATGATGAGAAGTTCGTTTCCGGATTGCAGAACCTGCCGAATGTAATATTGACTCCGCACATTGGCGGAAGTACTGATGAGGCGCAGAAGGATATAGCGAATTTTGTTCCCCGAAAGATAATTGATTTTGTGAATTCAGGTAATTCATATTACAGCGTAAATTTCCCGAATATCCAGCTTCCCTCATTTGAAAATGCGCACAGGCTGATACATATCCATCATAACGTGCCGGGAATTCTCGCCAGAATAAACCAGGTATTTGCGAAAAATAATATAAATATCATCGGACAGTACTTAAAGACCAACGAGCAAATTGGTTATGTTATTACAGATATCAGCAAAAAGTATGACCCTAAGGTCATTAATGAGCTTAAGGAAATTGAGAATACCATAAAGTTCAGGATACTATATTAAAAATAACAGTTGATAACCCAGGCAATATTAATATTAATCCTCATTGCAGTTAATGCATTATTCGTAGTAACTGAATATGCTATTATACGTGTCCGTTCAGCTGAACTGGATACCCTTGCCAACAAGGGTAATGTAAGGGCTATCCGGGCAAAAGGAGTAATTAATTCTCTTGATAAATATATTTCAGCAACACAACTGGGGATCACTTTTGTTAACCTGATGCTTGGCTGGGTTGGAGAAGATATATTCATTAAATTGCTGCAGCCGTTTTTTTTAGCCATGGGAATTTCAGGAGAATTCAGCGAGACGCTTGCGGTATTTTTAGGATTATTAATAATAACTTATTTCACAATTACACTTGGTGAGCTTGCACCTAAAGCATTTGCAATAAGGAAATATTTGGGAGCAGTTTTATGGCTTTCTTACCCGTTAACTTTATTCTATAAAATTTTTAAACCATTTATATGGTTACTCAATATTTCAGCAAAGTTTATTATAAGTCTATTGAACTTAAATCCCCTGGATGATGATAAAAGCATTCCAAGTGAAGAAGAGATAAGGTCTATAATAAGAGAAGGCAGAAAATCTGGTGTAATAGACCAGACGGAACATCAGCTTATTGAAAAAATATTTGATTTCAATGATAAGCTTGCCAAAGATATTATGATACACCGCGGCGATATGATAGTGTTAAATATCAATGACCCGCGTGAGAAAATATACCAGGTAGTAACTGAAGAAGGATATTCAAGGATCCCTGTTTACAAAGATACCATAGATAACATAGTAGGAGTTATCTACACAAAAGATCTCATTACAGCATCTGAGCATAGACAGCTAATATCTTTGCATGATATTATAAGACCCGCGTACTTTATTTCAGGCACAAAAAATATCGGTTTACTAATGCGGGAATTCCAGATACACAAAGTGCATATGGGTATTGTTGTGAATGAATACGGCGGGGTAGAGGGACTTGTAACTATGGAAGATATTATTGAAGAAATAACCGGCGAAATTATGGATGAATATGACATTGAATCGCCTGATATTATCAAGGGTAAGAACCAGGAATATCTTGTAAACCCGGCGATAACAGTTATTGAATTCAATGAAAAGTTTAATGCTGAAATTCCATTGGCTTCAAATTACAACACTCTGGGCGGTTTCCTTTTCAATGTTACAGGGCATATCCCTGAACAATATGAAAGAATTGATTATTCCGGGTTTACTTTCATTATTACCAACAAACAAAGGAATACCATTAAACAGGTTAAAGTTATAAAGCAATTATGATAAATTTATTTACTGCTTTAACATTGCCTCAAGTGGAATTGGGAATGAGTAAATAATAGAAATAAATGCAGGATATTAGGCCTCTTATACTTATTGAATCAACAAATGAAGCTGCCCTGGTTCTGAAAATATCTACCTCACCTTTACAGGCAGCTCGCTTCCGATAAAGAATTGACCGTTTATTCCCTGTATATCTACCGGCATTTTATCCCCAAATACAGTTCTACCATTTACAGCCTGTATATCTACTTTCAGGTTTTTGCTAGAACTGCCGTCAATTTTCTGCAGGTCAACGGGTAGATAGCCGCCTGATATCGATGAGCCGTTGATGCTCTTCAGGTTTACATCCTGCACTGTATCATACGCATTTGCATCTTTTGGCCCCAGATATATGTTTGCTGTTATAAGGATGAGACATATTGCGATTACTGAGAGCACCGCTTTTGAATATTTATCCAGATTCACAACAAGTCTATTTCCGCCAGCCGGATTGTTTATTTCATCCATTACTTAAATCCTTTCTTTAAAAGGCACAATATTACTCTAATGGAGTATATATTAGTGCCGTATATTTTGTTTAGTATATTTGTTATATTTACAGTGAAAATAATAGTTTTGCATCAAAGTTATAGAGTAAAAGTTCGGTTTAAATGATAATTTTAAGAAAAATAACAGCCCTGTAAATGCACCTGGAAAGTATCCTGTTTGAATTAATACTGGTATTTTTAATAATATTTCTGAACGCATTTTTTGTTGCTGCCGAGTTTGCTATAGTAAAAGTCCGTTCAACACAGATCCAACCCCTGGCCGATAACAATAATAAAAGAGCTAAGATAGCTGTTAAGATACTTGCTAACCAGGATGCATATCTCTCGGCATCACAGGTTGGTATTACAATGACTTCCTTAGGACTTGGCTGGGTGGGTGAGCCGGTTACCGCTAAACTGCTAAGCCCGGTGTTTTATTGGGTTGGCATGACAGATGAGCAGACTATTCATACGCTATCGGTAATAGTTGGATTTATATTTCTCACATTTCTGCATATATCATTGGGTGAGCAGGCGCCTAAAATGCTGGCTATTAAGAGCCCGAAGTCAGTTTCACTGATAATTGCAATACCGTTAAATCTTTTCTATGTTACTTTTAAACCTATTGTATGGCTGCTCAATCACGCTGCAAACCTGATATTAAGGGTAATCGGGATCCAGCAGGTACCTGACTCTGAGCGTATTAATTCGGAAGAAGAGTTAAGGCTCTTAATTTCAGAGGGCAGAAAATCAGGCGCTATTGACCAGACCGAGCACCAGCTGATTGAAAAAATATTTGAGTTCAACGATAAACAGGCAACCGAAATAATGGTTCCCCGCAACCATATGGCGGCAATAGATATAGAAGAACCCAGGGATAAAATATTCCAGCTTGTTACCGAAGAAGGATATTCAAGGCTTCCGGTTTATAAGGATACAATTGATAATATAGTGGGAATTATTTATACTAAAGATCTTATTTCCGCCGCAGAGCACAGAGAGCTTATTGCGCTTGTTGATATTATCCGGCCCGCATTTTTCGTTTCATCCACAAAACTTATCGGCAACCTGCTGAAGGAAATGCAGCGAAATAAAGTTCACATGGCCATTGTAGTTGATGAATACGGCGGGGTTGAAGGCTTGGTGACAATTGAGGATATAATTGAAGAGATAGTGGGAGAGATACAGGACGAATACGATGTTGATGAAACCCAGGAGGTTGTTAACGAAAAAAGCGGCGTTTATCTTGTTAACCCGATAATTTCAATAGAAAACTTTAACAAGAAGTTTAAATCAAACATTCCTGAAGATACCGATTACCAGACACTGAACGGTTTTCTGCAGAAAGTCACGGGACATATACCCGAAGTATATGAAAGAATTGATTTTAAAGGTATGAGTTTTGTAGTTACAAAAAAATCAGGCAACAGGATACTGCAGGTCAGGGTTCAGAAGATATAGGTTCATCGGGTTTATTTTTGGACCCCATGGATCTTATTTTCTCAATAATTTTTTTAACTTCATCAGAATTTTTTAAGCTGAAATACAGGTAAATCCCCGCAGAAGCAAAATACACAAGTGCTAATATTATCCTTACTGCAATTTTAAGATCAAAATAATAACTTACTGCCACAATTATTGCTGCCGGAAGGAAAAGCGCTGCTATTCTAAAGTACCCGTAATCTATGGGATAAAGCTTTTGCGAGACGGAAAGCGTTAAAATAAATATCAGGAAGTTTGCCGTCATAATTGAGAGCGCTGCCCCAACTGCGCCAATAGCAGGCGTTAAAAGAAAATTCATCACAATATTTACAGCTGCTGCAACCAGGGTGATCCATATGGTGTGCCGTGCTTTTTTTGTAATAGCAATACCGATAGCAACAATAAAATATCCGCTGAAAAATACTACGCTCAGACATAAAAAGGGAACTACAGCCTTTGCGGAATAATAAGCCGGCTGGGTGAATACCTTTAAAAGATCAATTGAGAACATCGATATGAAGAATATTGCCAGAATATTAACGACAAAATAAATGAAAAAAACCTTTGCATATATCTTCTTGGCATTTGGTTCATACTGAATATCCATTGCATAGGGTGCCCATGCCATTTGTAATGCACCTGAAACAAGTCCGAGGAATGAAGCAAGCTTCCCCCCCACTGCATAGATCCCTATATCAGACACATTCCTG